>CBDURC010000164.1:0-6871 GCA_965369635.1 uncultured Anaerolineales bacterium
AGACGACATCCGCCGCTTGGCAACGGCTCAAGGCCGGGCAAAGACTTGGCCGCGGAGATTGAGTAGAGACCAAGGCAATGGGCAGACTGTAGCGCTATCGGGGCAGGGCTTCGATCTCCATGATGGGAATGGTCACCAGCCGCAGGCGCGCCGGTTTGCCGATGGCCTGGCTGAGTTCGTCGCTCAAGCGCTCCGCGTCGGCTGCCGTGAAGGGCCGCTTCGCGTACAGCGTGGCTTTCACCTCCACCTCCCTCCCACGACTTTCGAACTCAAAGCCCACTAACTCAGCCTCGGGCATCGTTTCCAGGTGGTGTGCCAACGTCTCCAGGATTACCTGCCTCGTCCGTGATGTGGCGACGGACTGGACGAATACCATCGTCAGAGGGATGGTGATGAGCACGAGCAGCAGCACCGTGGTCACCATGCCCAACCGCAGGCGCGCCTCGTGCTCGTCGCGGCGGGCAGGCCGGAAGCCCAGCAGCAGGAGGGTCACCGCTCCAGCCAGCACGATGGCGACGAGGTTCGTGGCGAACAGCAGCCCACCACCGCCAGCGATACTGAGATCCCCCATGGCCAGCCCGATGCCCACCACGGCCAGAGGCGGCACCAAGGCTGCGGCGATGGCCACACCAGGCAACGATGCTGCTACGTCCTTGCGAGCTACGGCATAAGCGCCTGCCGCGCCGGAGGCCAGTGCTACGGCCAGGTCGAAGAGATTGGGCTGAGTTCGGGCGATGATTTCCTGGGTCACGGCGCGCAGGGGCGAGATGACCGTCAAGATGACCGCCACGGTGATGGCTAAGGCGATGCCCTTCAGGGCGGCTTCTATTGCCAACCGCAGCAGCCGCGCGTGCCCCTGAGCAATCCCCAGGCTCAAGGCCAAGATGGGCGTAAACAGCGGCGCCACCAGCATGGCGCCGATAATAAGCGCTGCGCTGTTCTGAAGCAGCCCCAGCGTGGCGATGAGGGCCGCCAGCGCCATCATCACGAAGAAGTCCACATCAGGCCGAGCACCGCTTCGTATCTGCTTGTTGACCTCGATTCGCTCCTCGCTGCTGAGCGTGGGCAGGGCTCCGAACAGTGCGTCCCAGATGCGCTGAAGCCAGAAGCGGGGCAGGCCGCGATAGCGCTTGACCATAACTACCGGAGACGGGCAGGCGCGAGCGATCTGCTCCGGGATGCTGCCAAACAGCATCTGGTCAATCAGCCGCTCATTCGAGGCGCCGATCAGCACTAGATCGTACTCCTTGCCGGCGTCGGCGATGCCTCTCACCACACTTCTGGCCTCGACCACGCGGCTCTCGATGGGAATCTCCTCCAGTATCGTTCGCTGGCCCCGTGTGGGACGGGGCTGGCCATCCGGACTGGGTAGCTCAGCCGCCCGCTGCCGCATGGCCGCGATCGTCCTCTGAATCCATCCCTCTCCCTTGGCGATCTCAGAAGCCGATACCTCTGGCTGGGTCACGTAGATGGCGGTGACGGTGGCACCGTACTCCCGCGCGAGCGACACAGCCAGACGGGTAGCAAGGGGAGCGTGGGGGCCACCAGCCGTGGGAACCAGGATGCGCGAGAGGTGGAACGCTGCTTCGCCTTCAGCCCTTGCTCCCTGACCGAGCTTCGGATCGAACGCCACAACCGCCACGTCGCAGGGGGCTTGGCGAACCACGGGGTCCAGAATGTGGCCCATGCGGGTTCCCGGGGATGTCGGCGTGACCGACCAAGGCATCAGAATCAGGTTGCAGCCCTCTTCCACGGCGGTGTCCATGATCCCTTCGGAAACGCTGCGCGCTAGGCGGGTGATGGGAGACATGTCTACCCCAGCATCCTCGGCCAGGCGAGTGGACCATTGGAACAGTATATTGCGCTCTTGGGCGATGCGCCGGCCTTCTTCAATGGCCAGCGGGTCCGGCACAGGGATAACCTGCAGGGGAATGACTTCGCCATGGAACTGACGAGCCAGGGCTGCCGCCAGGCGGAGGAGCAAGTGGCGCTTCTCTCCGCGCCCGAGAGGCACCAGAATGCGATACGTTCCTTCTCGCCTCTCCCGCCGCCGCTCCAGGCCAAAGACAGATACTCCCTCCCGAGCAACTGCCTGCTGACGTCGCCCATACGCCAGGTAGCTCAACAGGCCAAGGAACAGCCACAGGCTGCTCACCAACAAGCCTGTCAGCGGAAGGGCCCCCAACAATGCCAGGTTGAGGCCGATAGCCACAGCCGGCACCAAGGGATAGAAGGGCACGACGAATGGCCTGCGGCGCTCAGGCTCCGTGCGGTGGCTGTGGATGGCAGCTACGTTCAACAGGATCATCGCCAGCAGGAACATGCCCGCAACCAGGTCAAAGAGCAACCTGGCCGGCGCCAAAACGATCAGAAGCCCTGTGACCGCGGTCAATACGCCAAACAGCAGAGGCGGCATAGGAAAGGGCCTATGCAGACGACGTAGGCCGCGCGGCAGGCCACCTTCCCGGCTCAAACAGTGCATCTGGCGAGCGGCGGTCATCACGCAGCCGCTGGTTGCTAGCGACAGGACGGCGACGACCAGGGCGCCAACGATCCAAGGGGGCAAGGGGCTGGCTGCGGACAAGATGCTGGCCAGAGTGGCATCCGCCGGCGCGGCAGGAGAGCTGAGCCCAGCGCCCACTAACGTGATGGCGGCGAAGACAAGGCTGCCGACGAGCAGTACGCCAAGCATCGCAGGTGACAGATGGTGACCGGGATCACGGATCTGACGCCGCGATGCGAGGATCGCCTCAAGAGCCGCGTAGCTAGCGGCCAACCAGGCGACCGAGCGCATGAGGTCTCTCAAGTCCGATGCGCGCGTCGTCCGGTAGACGCGGGGACTCACACGGGGCAGCACGGTCAACACGATGACCGCCAGGGCGATCAGCAGGGTCACCACCACCGGCCAGAGCAAAGTGCGCCGAGGCAGGACTTGAAACAGTTGGACAAGGACCAGGGTAGCAAATATCGCCAGGGCGATGGCCGTTGAGGGCACTTGGATGGAGGGGAACAACAGCAGGAAATGACCCGCTGTGGCCTGAGCCAGTGCGGCGCTCAGGGCGATACATCCAGAGAGGATGCTCCAGCCGGCGATGAACGCCCCCCACCCTCCCAGCGTCTCCTGAATGAGAATGTAGGTGCCGCCGCGCTCACCGCTGCCGCCCAGGAGCTCCCTGACGCTCAACAGCGTGAGGCCAAGGACGATGCCAGCTAGCACGCCGGCCAGGGCGGCCTGTGGGCCGATCACAGTCATGGCTGGACCGGACAGCAGGAACAGCGGACCCGCTGCAATGGCCAACCCGCCCGCAGCCACCTGGCCTACTGTGGTCAGTCTTCTGCCCAGGCGGAGTTCGCCTAGGAACTCATCCGTGTGAGCGCTCATCTAGCTCCAGAGCCAAATGCATCAAGGAGACATGCCGCTGCCTTGCGCGGCGTGCACATGCTCCGCCCAGGCAATGATGCGGGTTTCCCCTCCCGTCTCAGCCTCGGCGAAAGCCGCCATTTCGGTGTCCGTCAATTGTGGGTTGACATGCCCCGCCTGGCCACAACGGCGTGGGCTTGTAGGCGTTAGGTCCACGGTTCGAGATCCGCCACAGTATAGCAGCCTTTGGCTTGCTTGCCAATTTGCCAAAGGCCGGTTGCACAGCAGTTGTTGCCTTCGGAGCCGCTGCTTGACAAAAGATAGCACCTGCCCTATCATGCTGCAAGCACCTAGGACCGATGGCATTGCTTGGAGGCTGCGAAGTGACGCATCCCAAGAACGTTGCTGCCCCACCGGGCGGTCTGACGAAAGCACGACTACTCATCGTTGAGGATGAGGAGCGCTTGCGATCATCGCTCCAGGAGTACCTTGAACGGGAGGGGTTCGGCGTAGCCGTGGCTGAAGATGGGGCCGAGGCTCTGGACGTGCTGAACCAGGTGAACCCGGATCTGATCATCCTCGACGTTCAACTGCCATACATGGACGGCCTGGAGGTCTGCCAGACGGTTCGGCGACAGGTTGGCGTGCCCGTGGGCATCATCATGATCTCCGGTATCAAGAAGGAGATGGTGGACCGGGTGGTGGGTCTGGAAGTGGGCGCTGACGTGTACATGACCAAGCCGTTCGAGACCCGTGAGCTGCTGGCCCAGGTGCGAGCTCTCCTGCGTCGCATCCAGGCACAGAATGCACACGGCGAGGCAGCTGGCTGGTTCGTCGTGGACGGCTATCTGCGCATCCACTTCGACCGACGACAGGTGGAAGCAGGCGGCCAGGAGATTCACCTGACTCGCTTGGAGTTTGACCTGTTGAAGCACCTGGCCCAACGGGCTGGCCTTCCTTGCGCGCGGGCCGATCTGATAGATGTCGTCTGGGGCTATGATGAGGCAGGATGGGATGTCTCCGACGCCGCGGTGAACACCTGCGTCGCCAAGCTGCGGGCCAAGATCGAGCCTGATCCCGCCCACCCTTGCTACATCCTCTCGGTGCACGGCGTGGGCTACCGCTTCAGGGCGCCGTAGTGGACTGTAGGCAAAGGAAGCCCGATGCTGGAAGCCGTCGGGCTGAAAGGGCAAAGCCCTTCGGGCTGGGCCCCCTAGCCCCATAGGGGCTTCGCTCTTTCAGCGCGGGGGTTCAGCCCCGCACCTCTTGAACTTGAACTACTACTACAGTCCAGTAGGAGGGGATCATGCCTTCGCTAGATTCATGGCTGGAGATCATCATCCGAACCCCGCTCCTGCTATTCCTCGTGATCATGCTTGTGCTAATCGGGCTCATCGCCAGCGCCGCGTTTGCCTACCGGCGACTGCGGGCTCAGATCACGCAACTTCTTGACAGAGCGCAGCACTTGCGAGCCCAGTTGGCGAAGCGCCCTGAACAAGAGGAACAGTGGGCCTCGGCCCGGGAAGCCTACCGCCATTTCATCTACAATGTCTCCCACGAAGTGTCCAATCCCCTGCAGAGCATCCAGACGAATCTGGACAATATGCTCAGTTGTTTGCCCGACCAAGCTGGCCAGTGGTCGCAATATCACGCCACCATCGTCATCGAGTTGCGGCGGCTGGCTGGTCTGACCGAGAACCTGCGTTTGCTCTCCCACCTAGAGACGCCGGAGGCCCCGACTGTGCGAGAGCCGGTCAACCTGAAGGGCGTGATCGAGGACGTGGTCATGGCTCTCTTCGAAAGAGCTGAGGCGCGGGGGGTACGGATGCGCTACGTCGGCCCCGAACGGCCAGCCCGCGTACTGGGCGACCGGGACTGCCTGCGCCAGGTCTTGATGAACCTGGTGGACAATGGCATCAAATACTCCAAACCTGAAGGCGGTGAGGTGATTATCAACCTGCAGGAGGAGCAAGACCGTCTGCGTGTTCGCGTGTCGGACGAGGGAATCGGCATCTCCGAGGAAGACCTGCCTCACATCTTCGAAACCGCCTACCGTGCTCCGGATGCCCGCAGCTTCCGGCGGAAGGGGCTGGGGCTGGCCATAGCCCAACGGATTGCGGAGCACCACGGGGGCGCGATCCGCGTTCGGAGCCAGCCGGGCGAGGGAACGACCTTCTCTTTTGACCTGCCCCTGTACATCCAGCCATAGCTGCCTCCACCACAAAGACACTAGCGCTGTCGGGAGCGCAACATCCTCTCAACCACAGCCTTCCGCTCGTTCCGATTGTCCGTTGATAGGGTATCAAGCGGCAACGAAACGGCAACCAGACAGCAATGATCTGGTAAAGACTCCTGGCCCTACATGTGCCATACTTCGACCAGATGCAAGACCTTCTGCGTGCATACACATAAGGAAGTGTAGAGATGAGCAAGTTCAAGTGGATCCTCGTTGCGCTTCTGCTGCTGCCCCTGGTGTCAGGATGCGACCAGGTGTTCGAGGTGCGGCTGCTGGACTCACCCACATGGACACCCCCCCCAGTCTCCGGGTCATCGTCGACCCCTGATGTGGACGCGACCGTTGCGGCGGCTGTGCAGGCCACCAACACTGCTGTGGCGCAGACGCCGGAGCCCACACCGAGTCCCACACCCACTAGCCGTGTTGTCCAGCCGACGAGCACGGCCACACCAACCCGCTGGCCAGCAACAGCTATGCCTACGGGTCTTCCTCCTACGCTTACCCCCACGCCCTGGCCTGAGCCGATTCGTATACGATTCGCTGCGGGCGCGACGTCGGCCAGCGTGACCGGCCTCTTGGAGCAGAACGGTTCCGCCATCTACGTGCTGCGCGCCCTGGCAAGCCAGACGATGCAAGTCGTCGCCGCGCCGGCCGGGGGCGTGAACTTCTCCGTCTGGGGAGCGGACGGGACAGTTCTGAAGAGCTACGGAGCCGAGGCAACAGAATGGCATATTGAGTTGCCCTCAACCCAGGACTACTTCATCCATCTCGTCTCCACTCAGGAGACAAGCTACACCCTGACCGTGACCATCCCTCCGCTGTCGCCTGAACCTTCCATCGAGGTCATCTCCCCCAACGGCGGCGAGCAGTGGCTAGAGGGCAACACCTATGACATCATCTGGGCCTCGTCGGGGGTGGAGAAAGTGGCCATCGCCGTGGCGACGGGCGGCAAAGACCTGGGCATCATCGCTTCTGCAGTGGACGCCGGAATCGGGCAATACTCATGGGGGATTGCTCCTGGTTTGATCAGCAAATTCGGAGTGGTCAAGTCGGACTCGATGAGGCTCAGGATCTTCGACAGCAGCGCCCCCATGCTATATGACGAAAACGACGGGTCATTCACGGTCATGGTCCCGCGCATCCAGTTCGCTCCCGGTGGCACATCTGCCACGGTGACCGGTTATGTGCAGCGGAACGGCGCGTTCCGGTATGTGCTCCGAGCCTTTGCCGGCCAGGCGATGGAGGTCACCATCACATCGCCCAACAGCGATGTG
>CBDURC010000165.1:0-6865 GCA_965369635.1 uncultured Anaerolineales bacterium
ACCTTCAGATCATCGCCCACCGGCGCGGCGACCCGCCAATGCAACGTCAAGCGCACCATAGCACCAGCATGCGTCTCCCGCGTCTCCACGCTGTAGCCGGCCAGTTCCACCGCCTCGGTGAAGGGGAGTGCCAGCGGATGCAAAGGCGTCACCGGTTGTGCCTTCCCCTTCGGCCAGACTCGCACCAGCGGCCCGACGGCGGCCAGCGAGTAGCGTTCCGAGGCGCCAGCCAGCGGTCGGGTGATGTAGATCGGCGTCCCCTCAGCCAGCGCGGCACCGATGGCCGCATGGCGCTCTCCCTCACCGTCGGCAGCCACGGTGACCACATCCGGCCGCAATCCCTCCGTGCGCTGGAAGTAGCGCAGCAGTGTCATCTCCCCCAGGAGGCCCACGACGGTCGCTCCCTCCGGCAGCGGTTGTGCCAGCATGTCCCGCCCGTAGTCGTGTACGGCCCAGTCGTCGCTGCGGTCGAGGGTGGGGAAATTGGCGCGGGCCATGGCGAGGGGCTGCAAGAGGCAGGCAGCGGCCAGTAATACGCAGGCGGCAATTCGTAATTCGTAATTCGTGGTTCGTGATTCGCGCTGTGAGATGCGTGCGGCGAGATCGAACAAGCCGTCCAGGCCGGCGGCGAAAAGGAGCGACCAGAGCAGGAAGGCGGGCGTGAAGAAGACCTCGACGTCGGCAGCGCGGTAGGCGAGACCGAAGGCCAGATTGGTCACGAAGGCCAGGACGATCAGCGCCCAATGTCTGGGCTTGCGCAGCAGCGCCACCAGTCCCACCAGGCCCAGGATCAGCCCCGTCCAGCCGAACTGCATCCGGAAGAGATCGAAATAGAAGGCGGCGTTCCGGTGCAGCGCGAAGGGATCGCCGGTGAGGAAGACGCTGTATTGGCTGGCCATCACCCAGCGCCAGAAGCCGACCCAAGTGTTCTCGTAGCGTCCGTCCAGCGAGGTGGTCACCAGCCCGCGCAGAGGGATGTAGGCGTACAGGAGCAGCGGCAGCAGCAGGGCAGCCAGAAGCTTCGGCCAGCGGCGCGGCTGGCGCAGCAGCCCCGGATCCGTCCACAGCACGAACACGGCCAGGGCGGGAGCCAGCAGCAGTGTCAGGCGGTGGTGGGTGAGGGATAAACCGAAAGCAAGGGCAACGGCAACCAAGGACGAGAGGTTAGGGGGGCAGATTGCAGATTGCGGATTGCGGATTGCACCCTTGCTCCTCTGCTCCTCTGCTCCTCTGCTCCCCTGCTTCCCTGCTTCCCAGCGGAGGATGAACCACAAGATGATGGCGACGAGGAGGCCGTGGAGGGCGTAGACCTCAGCGATGACAGCCTGCGACCACCAGACGGGCGATAGGGCGAAGACGACCGCTCCGCAAACGGCTGCCAGACGTCGTCCGGTCAGCAACTGACCGGCCCGATAGACGAAGGCCACCGCCAGCGCCGCACAGACGGCCGACAGCAAGTTCACGCGGAAGGCCGCGTCGCCCAGCGGCAACAGGCGGGCGAAGAGCCAGCTCAGCAGCATGTAGAGCGGGTAGCCGGTCTCATGGGCGATACCCAGCGTGGGGCCGACGAGTTGAAATTCCAGCGTGTCGCTGAAGATGTCCACGACCGAAGGGGCCAGCGTGCGTACGTAGAGACCCAGGCTGAGGACAAATAGCAGGCCGGCGATGATTTTGTCCAAGTGAAACGTGAAACGTGAAAGGTGATGAGCGTTACGAGTTGCGTCCTGCATCTTGCCTTTTGCCTCCTGCATCCTGCAATCTGCTCATGACCGGCTGCATGCGTGCCCAGTGGCCACCAGGCCAATAGATCTTGTCGCAGTGGGGGCAGCGACGAAAAACCTCTTGCGTGCGCAACACGTACGGGGGCACCCGTCCCTCCACGTCCGGTTTGGCGATGGGCTCCAGCGGCGCGTTGCAGACAGAGCAGCGAGAGCCCGCCACGCCTGGCGGCAGGTGCAGTTCATTCATGATCTGAGCCATCTGCTCCTCTAACTGATCGCCGGTAACTAGGAGCGCCTGTAATCCCCGCCGCGCCGCCAACTCCCGGTCGCGGGTCAGCACCACCCGCCCTTCGGCGCGGGCCAAGCGAACGATGGTCGTGTCGTCCCAGGCGGGGTTGTAGGTTGTATCGTAGCCCAGCAGCCGCAGCCACTTGGCCAGCTTGCCCAGCATGGCATCGGCGAGCAAGCGCACCTCATTCGTCGGCTTGTCGGATTCGCGCACTTGTGATACCATTGGTTTTTGTTGGTCGCTTAGTCCTTATAGTCGGGTAGTCCTTGGTCAGGTAGTCCTTGGTCGCCTGGTCTTCATTGGCTTGTCGCTGGAGGAAAGATGTTCAGGGATCTCACCGCTTTCAATTCTCGCTGTGCCTCCTCGTCCTCGCTTTCCTCTGCGCGGGAGCAAGGTGGCAAAGGAGCAAAGGACAGACCCCCCCCCACACCCCCACACTCCCATACTGCCGCTCTCGCGCTTTTCGCTGCCGTGCTGCTAACTCTGCTGGCCACGAGCACCGTAGCCGCTGCTTCACCGGCCGCCGCTGCTCCCCCCGACCCCGCCCTGAGTTGGCCGCTGCTGGCAGGCAGCATCGCCTTCCTCGTCCCCATCGGCTTCCTGCTGGTGGCCGCTGGCGGGCTGCCCGCCGAAGAAGCGCGTCAGGTCACGCTGGCCGGATTGGGCGCGCTGGCCCTGGCGGCGCTGGGCTACTGGGCCTGCGGCTTCGGACTGCAATTCGGCGGCGTGGGGCTCATCCACCGCACCGGCGGCCTGGAAGGGCTGGTCTGGGAATGGTCGGCGCTCGGCGCTCGCTGGGGCACCGGCTGGGGCATGGCCGGGCTGCACGGCTTTGGCCTGAGCGGTGGCGGTGCCACGCCCGGCGCAATGGCCCTCTTCTTCGCCCAGCTCCCCTGGGTGACCACGGCGACTCTCATCCCTCTGCTGGCTCTACGCGGCCGGCCGCCGACCTTCGTGGCCGGGCTCGGCGGCTTGCTCGTCGGTGCGCTGCTCTATCCGCTGGCGGGCAACTGGATCTGGGGTGGCGGTTGGCTGGCCAATCTGGGTTACAACCTGGGGCTGGGACATGGCTTTGTGGACTTTGCCGGCAGCGGGCTGGTGCATCTGCTGGGTGCTGCCGTCGCCGCGGCCGGAATCCTGACTTTTGTGCAGAGGAGCCGGGAAGAAGAGGAGCCGGGGAGATATGATGACAGTCACTCCCTCTCGTTGTCTCCCCCTCACGTTGTCTCCCCCTCTCCCGTGCTCCTCCGCTCCTCCGCCTCCCCTCCCCTTCCCCCTGTCCACCTGCCGCTGCTGGCCACGCTGGGTGCCCTTCTGCTGCTCATTGGCAGCGTGGCCTGGGCCTGGGCTAATCCCTTGCTCGACTGGGCCTCCCTCGACCCTGCCCGGCTGGCGGTCAATCTCTTGCTGGCCGCGGCCGCAGGCGCTTTCCTGCCGCTGGCTTACACCTGGTTCGTCGCCAGCCGCCCCGACCCGCTGATGGCCGCCCGTGGGCTGGCCGCGGGGCTCGTCGCCATCAGCGGCAGCGGCCCCTTCGTGCCCCCTTGGGCAGCGCTGGTCATCGGCGGTGTGGCTGGCTTGCTCACGCCGCTGGCCTGTTATCTCGTAGACCACCTCCTGCGCTGGAACGACCCCACGGCGGCGCTCACCGTGCACGGTGTCAGCGGTCTGTGGGGCCTGCTGGCCGTGGCGCTCTTCGCCGACGGGAAGTTTGGCGCTGGCTGGAACGGCATCGGCCCCGACGAGTACCTGCACGTCGCCGGTCAGGGGGTCAGCGGCCTCTGGACGGCAGTCGGTTTCCAACCCGACTGGCCCGGACAGCTTCAGGCCCAGGCGGTGGGCCTGGCCGCCATCGGCCTCTTCGCCTTTCTGATCGCCAGCCTGGCCTTCGGCCCACTGGCGGGGCTCATGCACCTGGTGACGCGACGCTCAGCGCCGACGCCTCCTATTGAGGAAGAGCAAGAGACGGCTGAGACTCTTGAGACCCCCGAGAGGCTTGAGGGAACTGATGGGTCCGATGGAACCATCTCAAACCTATCAGACGCTTCAGACCCGACAGACGCCTCAGAAGATCCCATTCAGGACTGATCCCTAGTCTCCACTATCCAATACCATCGCCACTGCCTCTTCCGGCGTCTCGGTGCGAATGATGCCGCCGTCTGGCGCGCCGCCGCGTGCCAGTTCCCACGTGCCTAGCCCCACCAGTGGCTTGCCCCATCGCAGGGCAAAGGCGATCTCTGACAGCGTGCCGTACGCGCCGCCGACAGCGATCACGGCGTCGGCAGAGCGCACGACGATGGTGTTGCGCGCCTCTCCCAGCCCCGTGACGATGGGCACATCCACCCAGGGGTTGGCGTCCCTGGCATCTACCCCCGGCAGGACGCCGACGGTGAGTCCGCCGGCCGACTTGGCCCCGCGGCAGGCGGCCGCCATCACCCCGCCCCGCCCGCCGCAGACGAGCACTGCCCCCGCCTCTGCCAGAAGACGCCCGATGGTCTCGGCGGAAGCGGCTTCAGCAGGCGTACAGTCTGCGCCGCCGATCACTGCTATGATCATGTAACCTCCAAAGGACACTGGCTCTGGAGTGTACCGTCTCCGATCAAGCTTGATCAACTCCCTCCCAATCTCGCTTCCACCAGCGTCGTATACACTGCCCCCGTCGGCTTCAGATCGCTGCGGATGAAGCTGACAGCTCGCACGGCCATGCTGCCCAGCCTGCCCACATCGCTTCCTTCCACCACTTCGCCTATCGCCCGCCGCTCGGCCGGACTGGCGCGGCGCTGCACGCGGCCCAGCGTCAGGTGCGGCTGAAAGCCTCGCTTCTCCGTCGGCCAGCCCAGCGGCGCCACGTGCGCTTCCACCGCCCGCCACAGCGCTCTCAGCGTCCCTGTCGGCTCTTTCACACCCACCCAGATGACCCGCGGCCGTTGCGGCTTGGGAAAGCAGCCCAGCCCCTCCACGGTGAATGAGCAGGGAGCCACCTCCGAGGCAGCAGCGACCAGCGCCTGTTTGATTTCTTCCAGCCGTCCCACCGGCGTATCGCCCAGGAACTTGAGCGTCAGGTGGATGCCTTGGGGCCGCACCCAGCGCACAGAACGGCGCGGCACGACGGCCCGCAGTTCATCCTGCGTCGCTGCCAGCGCCGACCGCACGGCCTCATCCAATGCGACGGCAATGAAGGTGCGGAGAACGGGTGGTAACGATGTGCCAGATCGGGAGTGATGCATGACTTGACTCCAGTTGCTTCGATGCTTCAAGGGGTGAAGGGCAATACAGTTCAGTTAGGAGGGAGTTGAACTCCCGATTTCGGCAGAGCGACTGCCTCAGAACGGGCTATCTCGCATTAGGGTGAAGAAGTAAGGGTTAGGGAGCGGTGCCCCTGACCCTCAATCCCTGTCCCCTAGCCCCTCTCCAATGTACGATGCGATGTCAATCTTGTCCAGCGCCACCCTCCGAAACGCCTCCGGATCACTCGGCCCGTTGGGCATGTCCCAGGTAATGGTAGCGTCGAGAGCTATCTTGCTGGTGCGCGCCTTGCGCCCGGGCACCTGCTCGGCCGAAGGATCGAGCGAGCTGGAAGGCTGATCCTCGAAGATTGCGAGGTCTCGGGCCGCCTGAAAACGGGTGGCGATGGCCCATTCCACTTGTTGCGTGTCGAACAGGTCCACATCGCTATCGACAACGACCACGTGCTTGAGTGAATTGTGGCCGCGGAAGGCCGCCTCGGCCGCCCGTCGCCCGTCGTTGGGGTGGTGCTTCTGAATCTGCACCACAGCGTGAAGCCAGGACGTGCCCCCCGGCGTGATGTGCACGTTGCGGCAATCACACACCTTGCTCACCGCGGCGTAGATGGTCGGTTCCCGCGGCAAGCCCATGAGCAGCTTGTGCTCCAGCCCGCCCGGCAGCAGCGCCTGGTAGATCGCCTCCCGCCTGTGGGTGATGCAGTCGATCTCGATCACCGGCTGCTGCCGCACGATGTCGTAGGTCTCCGTCAGATCAACGAACGGCCCCTCGGCCACGGTGCGATGGGTGATGCGCCCTTCGAGGACGAACTCGGCGGCCGCCGGCACCCGCAGCGGTACTGTGCGGCATTGCACGACGGGGGTCGGGGCCAGGGCCTGGGCGATGGTCAGCTCGTCCACGTCCGGAGGCGGGGACATGGCCGCGGCCAGCAGCACGTGCGGCGGCAGTCCGATGCAGATGGCAACCGGCAGGTCGTCCTGAGTCTTGCCCAGCGCAGTGTGCGTGCCTCGCCCCTCCACCAGGCGTGCTGCCAATCTCCGCTCATCCAGCCTCAGCAACCGGTGGAACGAAACGTTAGGGCCGGTGTCCGGATCCTCGATGAAGGCCACGGCAGCGGTGGCGTAAGGCCCCGCATCGTCCGGCCAGTGGGTGAGGAAGGGCAGCGAAGTCAGATACACCTCTGGCTCGATCACCTCCTGGCAAGGGGCAATATCCACCAGCGGCGGCGGCTGCCGGTTGGTCAGCGCCTCCGCCAAGCGGAAGAGCAACTCCTCCGGCTGACAGCCCAGCGCCAGAGCGAAGTAGGGCCGACCAGCGCAGACTCCAGCGGCGACGCGGTATGCTGTGCCTTTCACCTCGGTGAAGAGCAGCGGCCGCCCATCCAGCGCGCCGATGACCCGCGCCATCTCCAGGTGGGGGTCAACGGGGCGGGTGATGGTCAACAAGCGGTCGACGGATTCGATTCGGGAAAGGAAGTCTCGTAGGTTCATGATCTGGATTGTGGGTTGGAACGGCGGATTGGACAGCGGATTGGGCAATGGATTGGACAGCGGATTGGGAAATCAACGGATGGGAAATCAACGGATGAGAAAGCAGCAGATCAGGAAATCAA
>CBDURC010000166.1:0-6805 GCA_965369635.1 uncultured Anaerolineales bacterium
CCCCTCGTGTCCACCAGCCCGTGATAGAGCTCGACGGTGACATCATCAGGTTCCAAAGCTCCCAGGTGGATCAGGGCGCTAATCTGAAGCTGATTGCCCACCTTGGTCTCGGGCGGGGTATCGGTGTCTATACTGACCACCCTGAGTTCAGGCCAGTTCTGGCGCAGGTCGGCTTCCCATTCTGCCAGAGCCTTGGCCCTGGCCATGCCATCTTCGGCCAGGCGTATGGAACGCCGAGCCGCAGGCATGTAGAAGCGCTCAGCGTAGTCCCGAACCATCCGGTTGGTGTTGAAGTAGGGGCAGATCGCCTTCATCGCCGCTTTCATCTTAGCGATCCAACCATGGGCCGGACCATCCGGGCCACGGTCGTAGAAGAGCGGGACGACCTCATTCTCCAATAGGTCATAGATAGCGTTGGACTCGAGTTCATCCTGGTAATCGTGGTCTTCGTATACCTCACCTCGCCCGATGGCCCAGCCCAGCTCGGGCTGATAGGCTTCGTCCCACCAGCCGTCGGGGATGCTCATATTGATGGCCCCATTGGCAGCGGCTTTCATGCCGCTGGTTCCGCTGGCCTCCCGGAAGCGACGGGGCGTGTTCAGCCACAGGTCCACCCCCTGCAGCATGTAGCGGGCCGCGTTCATATCGTAGTCCTCGATGAAGACGATGCGCCGCCTGAACTCCTCCTGTCTTGCCAGGCCGACGATCTGTTTGATCATCTCCTTGCCTGGCTGATCCATCGGGTGCGCCTTGCCCGCAAAGATGATCTGGACGGGACGCTCGGGATCGTTCAGAATGCGGGCCAGTCGCTCGGGGTCCCTGAAAACAAGCGTAGCTCGCTTGTAGGTGGCGAATCGTCGCCCGAAGCCGATGGTTAGCGCACTAGGATCCAGGGCTCCCTTGGCCTGCTCGATCTCCGAGGGGGGAGCGCCCCGCTTCTCCAGTTGGGCCCGCAGCTTGCGGCGGGCGAAGGCGATCAGTCGCCCACGGCGCCGTTCATGCGTGCGCCACAGCTCCTCACCGGGAATGTCGTCCGTCCGCAGCCACACCTCCGGATCGGCCGGGTCCTCCCGCCAGCCAGGCCCGAGATAGCGATCGAACAGGGCTGCCATGTCGTGGGAGATCCAGGACGGAGAGTGTATGCCATTGGTCACCGGCGTGATGGGAATCTCATCCTCAGGCACACCAGGCCATATCGCTTGCCACATCCGGCGGGCCACGCCCCCATGCAGCTTGCTCACTCCGTTGACATAGGCAGAAAGACGCAGGGCCAAGACAGCCATGCTGAAAGACTCATTGGAATCGACGGGATTGATGCGACCCAAGGCCAGGAAGTCCTCCCTCGACAGCCCCAGGGAACGATAATAACCGCCAAAGTACTTATCCATCAAGTGAGGGGGAAACAGATCTATGCCCGCCGGGACAGGAGTATGGGTGGTGAAGACGTTGCTCGCAGTGACCACCTCTTTCGCGGCGGTGAAGGAGAGGCCATGCTCCTCCATGAGCACGCGGATGCGCTCCAGGGCCAGGAAAGCAAAGTGTCCCTCGTTCACGTGGCAGACGGCAGGCCGAATCCCCAGGGCCTCCAGGGCTCGGATGCCACCGATGCCCATGAGTATCTCCTGGCGGATGCGCGTCTCGACGCCGCCGCCATAGAGTTTGTCGGTGATGTCTCGGTACTGGGGGGGATTGGCCTCCAGATTGGTATCCAACAGGAAAAGGGGCACGCGACCGACCTGCACCCGCCAGACCTGGGCCCTCACCTTGTGGCCGGGATAGTCCACCTCTATCGTCACCGGAGTCCCATCCTCACGCCGTTCAAGCTGAATGGGCATCGTGTAGAAATCATTCTTGGGATACTCCTCCTGCTGCCAGCCATCGGTGCTGAGGTATTGGTGGAAATACCCCTGTTGGTAGAGGAGCCCCACGCCAACCAGCGGCAGGCCCAGGTCACTTGCCGACTTCAGATGGTCGCCGGCCAGTACACCCAGCCCGCCGGAGTAGTTGGGGATGCAATCGGTCAGCCCAAACTCAGCCGAAAAATAGGCGACAGTTAGTCCCACAGAGAAGCTGTGTTGCTTCTGATACCAGGTGGTCTGGCTCTGCATGTAACGGTCGAACTCCGCCAACACCCGATCCATGTGGGCCAGGAAGGCTTCATCCTGAGCCGCCCTCTCCAGTTTCTCCTGCACGACGGTGCCCAGCATCAGGACGGGATTGTGCCCCGTGGTCTCCCAAAGATCTCGATCCAGTCGGCGGAAGAGGTCAATCGCCTCCATATGCCAGGCCCACCACAGGTTGTAGGCCAAGTCCCGCAACCTCTCGATCTTAGGCGGAAGGGAGGGGATGATGGTGAAAGTGTAGATAGGTCGCATAGTTTTGCCTCCTCTACGATGTATGGCGGCGCGGCAGCCTCTGCGCTCGACCATCTATTGGCGACAGACTGGACCAACCAGCAGCTCCCGTACCTCAGCCATCGCCTCGTCGGCTATACTACCATCAATCTCCACAAACTCAAAGCCCAGTGACCCGCTTTCTGCGGCGCAGGCGGGGCAGCGGTTGACCAACTCAGTTCTCAGCTGCCGCTGGCAGTTTACCGCCAAGAGAGCGGAGATCGCAGAGAAAACCAAACGAATCTCAGCGCTCTCCGCGTGCTCTGCGGTGAGATCCAGCTATGCGATGGAAAGAAGGCGCACTCCGTGGTGGACATAAAGCGAAGGTAGCAGGGCAAGAGGGTCTCGCCGAGGACGGCGAGCACGAGACGAGGGGAAGGGCTAGGAAACCAGCCTGCTGGAGCCGTTCGATGGGCGCGTGTCGACATCAAGTGAGGTCGGGGTAGCGCAGGCTAGGATAGCGGCGCTTCAAGAAGTGCCGCCGCTTTCCGTTCCCGCCATCGCATGGGCTGCACTCCCCGCTCGAGTGCCTGGCCCCGGCGGGCCGCTGGAAGAGCGGACGACGAGCTCTGGCTGCCAGCGTACATGGCGTTCGGTCAACTCCTCACCCCGCAACAGTTGGATCAACATGCGACAGATGGTCACGCCGACGTCGTAAATCGGTTGACTGACAGTGGTCAAGGGAGGATGGGCATGCTCCACCTGGGGAATGTTGTCGAATCCCACCACGGAGAGAGCGCTCCCTACCTCCAGGCCCCGTTGCTGAGCAGCGCTGATCACCCCCAACGCGGTCAGGTCATTGGCAGCCAACACAGCGGTTGGCGGCGCATCGAGGTCCAATAATCGTTGGCCCGCTTCATACCCGCCTTTCTGTGTCAGATCGCCGGCGACGATCAGCCCATCTTCCACGGGCAGACCATGACGCTCCATCGCCTGCCGGTAGCCCTGCAGCCGGAAGTGAGCAAACATAAGCTCGCGGGGCGCGCCGATGTAGGCAATGCGACGATGGCCCAAGTCAATGAGGTGTTGGGTGGCCTGATCCATCCCTGCCTGCCCATCCACATCCAGATAAGGGAAATCCAGTTCGCCCTCCCAACGCCCGAAGGCGACGAAAGGAAATCCGTTCCGGCGCAGGAAAGCGATCCGCTCGTCTCGACGGCGGGTTCGGGCCACGAGCAGGCCGTCCACCCGACGGCCCTGCACCATCCGCTCGTACGTTTCTCGCTCATCGGGGGTGCCAGGGGAACGGGTGGCAATCAGCAACTCAAACTGCTGACGGGCCGTCTCGTTGCCGATGCCAGCCAACAGTTCGGTGAAATAGGGATCGGAGAAGCGGGGTCCGAAGGTGGGGATGACGAAACCGATGGTATCCGTGCGACGCTTCTGTAACCGTTGGGCGGTGACGTCGGGGTGGTAGCCCATCTCCTCTGCAGCCTGCAAGACCCGTTGGCGGGTCTGGGCAGCCACGTCAGAATAGCCCCCCAGGGCGCGAGACACGGTGGTAACGGAGAGGTTCAGTCTGGCAGCGATGTCCTTGAGGGTGACCGGCACAAGTGCCTCCTTGGTCGCCGAAAGGCCAGCCTGTAGCAGAAAGCAATGTGAGGGCAGAGATCCACGGGCCAGACCAGATGCCCAACGTCAACACCATCGGGCACGATGTGTTCCAAAACGTTTTGGGGTGGCCTCATTATGGCCCAAAACGTTTTGGGTGTCAAATCCGGCCACGTGCAAACATCGCACTCTTCGGTATGAGTGCGGCTTTCTCAATCCTCCATCAGCCGCGCCAGGTAGCCCTGCAAGGCCTCCAGCGAGTAG
Organism: uncultured Anaerolineales bacterium; assembly: GCA_965369635.1. Lineage (GTDB taxonomy): Bacteria > Chloroflexota > Anaerolineae > UBA3071 > UBA3071 > UBA3071. The sequence goes on from CBDURC010000166.1 coordinate 4,209, forward strand.
TGCTGCTGCCCCACCTGGAAACTGTGTTCGACGGTCTTCTGGCGCAACCGGGCGTCGCTGAGCAGCTCCACCGCCTGGTCTGCAGCGGCTACGGTCGCGGGCGCCGAGCAGTCAGGCAAGTATAGTATAACGGTGTCCACGCTGCAAGCTGTCTTGGATAGTTCCGACCGTTCTGGTATACAGGGGCTCCTACTTCAAGCACAGAGCGATGAGATCATCCACGCTGGCCGTGGCCAGGCACATCACTTGGTCGGCCGCACCGTAGTAGATTTTCACTTCGCCGTCGTCCTCGAGGATGGCGCCACAAGTGAAGACGACGTTCATGACGTCCCCCAGGAAATCCTCCCTTGCGGCAGGGGAGAGTATGGGCTCTGCGGCGCGCCCCACGACCCGGGAGGGGTCCTCGAGGTCGAGCAGCACTACCCCTAGCCGATAAAGCACGCCACTGCCCGTCTCGCGCACACCGTGGTATATCTCCAGCCACCCCTGTTCGGTCTTGATGGGCGGCGGCCCGGCGCCGATTTTCTTATTATCCCACCGTCCCCCCTTGCGAGGTTGCATCACCGGTCGCGGATCGCCCCAGTTGAGCAGGTCTGGCGAATACGAAATCCAGATATTGCCGCCTACATCGCACTTGCCGGCGAGCGTCGAGGGCCGGTCAAGCCGCGCGTAGCGTCCGCCGATCTTCTCTGGGAAGAGCACCACGTCCTTGTTATCCGGCAGCGAGATGACCCCCATGCGCTCGAAGGTGTGAAAGTCCCTGGTTCGGGCCAGCCCAACGCAAGGAGCGTACCTCGAATAGCAGGTGTAGGTGATGTAGTAGACATCATCTATCCTGGTGATGCGCGGGTCTTCGATGCCATACTCTTCATAGGTAGCATAGTGCCCTTCGGTGGCGCGCACCATTGCCGGCTCCGGGTCGGGTGTGAAGTGAACCCCGTCCTGGCTGCGGGCCACCCACAGGCAAGAGATCCCTTCGAGATCCTCGACACGGTTTAGCAGGACGTACTCATCGCCATACTTGGTCGCCCCAGCATTGAAGACGGAATTGACCGGGCGGGGAAAATCCTTTACCGTGAGGATGGGATTCCCTTCATAACGCTTCATTTTCATTGCCATTTACCTCCTCAGTGATCTTATTCTCTGAACGTTGCCAAAGAATCCAAAACATCGTCTAGCTTGGCGGTGGCCAGACAGCAGCGTTTGTCCGCTGCCCCGTAATAGACGTAGAGCGTATCACCTATCACGACCGCACCCTCCGGGAATACGACGTTAGCAGTATCTCCCACCCTCTCGTACTCCTCCTCCGGCTCCAGGATAGGGTATGGCGAGCGAGCGAGCACCACAGAGGGCTCTTCTAAGTCCAAGAGCGCCATCCCCGCTCTGTACACGGCCTTATCGTCCTTGCCGTGATAGATCAAAAGCCAACCCTTCTCCGTCTTGATGGGCGGTGCCCCTGACCCTATCTTCGCCGATTCCCATTCGTATTTCGGCCTCATGACCGTGAACTCTTCGAGAGAGGCCCTGTATTCGCTCCAGAAGTCCTCCCCTGGATTTACCAACTGCTCCACGTCGTCGAAGTACACGATCTGGATGTCAGGAATCACCCGGTGAAGCATCGCCATCCGTCCGTTGACCAGCTCCGGGAATATCACGGCATCCTTATCATTGAGGCCGGGGATGACCACGCCGTGCTTGTGGAAGGTGTGGAAATCCTCTGTTGAGGCCAGGGCCACCCTGTCTGAGCCGGAATAGGCAGGGCCGAAAAGGGCAGTATAGGTGATCAAGTACAAGGTACTGCCGTTGATTCTCAGCCTGGTCACCCTGGGGTCTTCGCACCCGAATCGGTCGTAGTCCTCCGTCGGTTCGATAACGGGCTGCTCGAATGGGGCGAAAGCGATCCCATCTTCACTCACGGCACAGCCGATGCTGGAGATGTAGTCATCGTAGCCAGTGCCGTTGGCTTTCCTGGTGTAGCCCAGCGGGATTGCCCGGTAGAGCAAGTAAACCCGGCCGTCCTCACCGAGGGCGGCGCCACAATTGAAGACCGCTCCCGATTCCCACTTCCTATCGAGGTTAGCCCGCAAGATAGGGTTGTGCTCGCAACGTTTCAGCTTCACGTCGTGCCTCCTTCCTCTAGCAAGTGGGCGATGAGTTCGTCCAGAGATGCGCTGGCGGCGCAGCAAACCTTGTCCGCCGCGCCGTAGAAAACGATGAGTTCGTCCCCCACCACCACTGCCCCCTCGGCGAAGACGACATTGGGCACATCTCCCTCCCGCTCGTACTCCTCCTCCGGCTCCAGGATCGGCTCCGGCGTGCGGGCGATGACCTTCCAGGGCTGCTCCAGGTCCAGAAGCGCCGCCCCGGCCCGGTAGACGCGGTCAAGGTCGACGCCGTGGTAGATGAGCAGCCAGCCTTTGTCGGTCTTGAGGGGCGGCGGCCCGGCGCCGATCTTCATACCCTCCCATGGTTGCTCCGGTTCCATAGCCACCTTGTGATCGTACATCCTGCCGGGCAGGCCATCGAGGAAGGCGAACCAGATGCCGGGTTGCTCCACCGGGTAGCCCGGGCCGACCCAGTTGCTCGGCCTGTGGATG
>CBDURC010000167.1:0-6752 GCA_965369635.1 uncultured Anaerolineales bacterium
CACTGGCTTGCTGCTGATATGGGCCTTGCACTCGGACATGAAATTCCAGAGTTCGATGCCGTCGTACCCCTGCACGTTCCAGTCCACCCAGGGGAATTCCTTGGAGAAGTAGCGGCTGTGGCGCTCGATGGGGTGGGCCAGGAAGCTCAGGCCGCCCTGAGCAGAAACGGCATCAATGAGCGCTTGAGGTTCTTTCGCATAATGAAACACCTCCCGCTCTATCCCCGCCACCAGCAGGTGGTTTACCTCCGGCTCTCGCTCGTTGTCGTTCACCTCCTCGCCTACCAGCAGCAGTACGGAACCGCGCCAGCCGTCCGGCTCGGATACCAGAGCGTTGTGATCGGTGGGGATGATGAAGTCCAGCCGCGCTTCCTCAGCGGCGCGGACCACCTCTTCGAAGCTGCCGCTGCCATCAGAGTAGGTGGTGTGGAAGTGAATGTGGCCGGAGTACTCGCGCCACAGCGTGTCAGTTGGTTTCATCTGTTCCATTGGCTTCATCTGTTCCATCGGTGTAGCTGCTCAGCCAGCCAGGAATTGGACACGGATCAACACGGATTCGACGGATATACACAGATACATCCTGAGAAATCCGCGAGAATCCGTCCAATCCGTGGGAATCCGCGTCCCATATCCAGTCCTTTGGGCAGCAGCCTGAGATGTTACCCATCGGTTTCATCTGTTCCATCGGCTTCGTCGGCTGACTGCCTTTTGGCTACGGGAGGGTGGGGGATGCCATGCTTGGGGTCTCGGTAGCGCCAGGCGGCAGCGTCCTCCATGGCCACAGCACGGGCGAAGACAAGGTAGCCCGTGTGGGCGACCAAACGATCCAGCGGCCGCAGCCGTGCGGCGATTGGCTTGTAGGGCCGCAGAAGCAACTCCTCGACGGCGACGTGCACGAAGCCGTGCTGTTCCAGGGCGGCGATGAGCTGGCTGACCTGATTCGTGGTGGGCATGATACTGCCGAAGAAGCCGCCGGGCTTCAGCGCCTCCCGTGCCTGCGCTAGATACCTCCAGGGCTCTCGCAGATCGAGGAAACAGGCGTCAACATCTCGCTCGCTGAAGCCTGCGGCGATGTCGGCCAATTGCAGATCGACATAATCGAGCAGCCCGACGCGCTCCAGGTTGCGGCGGGCCAGGGCCAGCATCTTGGAACGCTCCTCGTAGGAGTAGACTCGCCCGTGAGGCATCACGGCGCGCGCCAACGCCAGCGTGAGCCCACCGCTGCCGGTGCCCGCTTCCACGACGCGACGACCTGGGTAGCAGTTGAGCCGCATAATGATATGGGCGGCGTCTTTGGGGAAGATGATCTGCGTGATCCGCCGGATCTTCTGTATGAGGTCATGAGTGGAGGGCTCGAGGGCCAGGAAGGGATGGCCGATCTGAGTGCGCACCGTGCGCCCCAGCGGCTGTCCGATGAGCTCATCGTGGTGCAGCAGGCCGCGGTGGGTATGCCACTCGCCTCCGGGTTCGAGTCGGATCAAGAAGCGCTTGCGATCATCGCTGATGAGCAGGACGAGATCGCCAGCCTGGGCGATAGTCATCGGTCACCTCGTGACGAAAGCTTCGGGGCCATCGGGGGCCTTTGAGGGGAAGGTTTGTCCCCTCGGCAGGTACCAGGTATCAGGTATCGGTGATCAGGAACACCCTGACCAGTGACACCTGGTACCTGACCGATTATACCTGATCGCGAGCTTTGACGCAACCTGTGATGGTAGGCGGTGTTTTCCTCTATAGGTGAGGGATAGGTGGGTGGATGCAGTGCGCGACAAAGTGGATATCATATCTTGACGGGAAACGCATTGAGTGGTACAATATGAGTGCATTCGCGCTCATAGCAAAGCTCCCAGGTCCATCCTCGGATCGTCAAGGCTGGGCCCGAGAAGGACAACGGGAGTTTCGCGGCTTCGCACTTCCCACGGTGCGCTGAGATTGTGCTGTGGCCTGTCAGGTAAGGCGTGCGGCTTCAGCGGGAGATCGGCATGCCAGATGGGAAGCCAGTTGCTTCTTCCTTGGAAGGTAGTGCGGAAGGGAGTGCAGACAGGATGCTTTGTGCGCACCCTTATCGCACTCGTCTTCTGAAGGGGCAACGTTCTGAGAAAGGGGGTGGTCAACGCAGAATAGGGATTGACGCTCGATAGTCGGAAGTGTGTTTCGTTGGGTCTTCAATCCGAGTATTGACTCTTCTCACAAAGGAGCAAAAGACAATGAACGCTGTTCTTGTGTTGGTAATCGGTGCTCTGGGCATCGGCCTGGGCTACGGCTGGTACGCACGGCGCATTGATCGTGACATCGTGCGTCCCGACCCGAAGAAGGCGACTCCGGCCAAGATGTACATGGACGGTGTGGACTTCACGCCAACCGGTCGCAACGTGCTCTTCGGCTACCAGTTCAAATCCATCGCTGCGCTGGGGCCTATCGGTGGCCCCATTGTGGCGGCTCAGTGGGGGTGGCTCCCGGGGTTGCTGTGGATCATCCTCGGCACGTTCCTCATCGGCTGGGTGCAGGATTACGCCAGTATCATCGTGCCCATGCGCTCCGATGGGGACACTTTCGGCGCTCTGAGTTACAAGCTCATCTCGCCTCGTGCCCGTAGCATCCTGCTCATCTTCATCTACCTCTACCTGCTGTTGATCATGGGCGCCTTTGGCCAGGTCATCGGCATCAACTTCCTGTCCCTTCCTGGTGTACCCTTTGGTGTCCTCTCGGTGATCTTGATGGGCCTCCTGGCCGGACAGATGACCTACAAGTGGAAGCAGGACATCATCCTCACCACGGTCATCACCGTCGTCGTCTCCTTCTTAGGCATCTGGCTGGGGCAGACGACGGCCATCAGCGGCATTTTCGAGGGGCTCAACAACGCGCTTGGAGCAGGTGGGGTCAAGTACTTCTGGTCTATCGTCTTCGCCGTGATCTGCTATCTGGGCGCGGTGCTCCCCATCTGGCGCTGGGCGCAGCCCACCAACTACGTCTCCTTCTGGATCGTGGCCTTGGGGATGTTGGGCGGGGTCATCGGCCTGCTCGTTTGGCGTCCTTCCTTCGGCGACTTCCCGGCCTTCACCGGGTGGACGGTCGCGGGGTTGGGGCCGCTGTGGCCGATCCTCTTCGTCACCATCGCCTGCGGCGCCGTCTCTGGCTGGCACAGCCTGGTGTCCAGTTCCGGCACCGCGCGGCAGATCGAGCGGGAGCCTGATGCGCTGCCGGTCGGCGGCGGCGCCATGTTCATGGAGATGGGGCTGGCCTTGCTCTCCTTGCTGACCGCCACCGCCGCCACCGGTGGGTGGGAGGCCTACAAGGAAGCATTCGCCGCTGGCAAGTTCGGCGTCTTCGCCGTGGGGCTGGCCAACTTCCTGAGCCACATCGGCATCCCCCTGTCCTTCGGGAAAGCCTATGGCTTTGTCTTCCTGACTATCATGGGCTTGACCATCTGCTACCTGGTGGTGCGCTTCATGCGCGTGGCCAGCGCCGAGTTCCTGGGCGACACCATCCCGGCGCTGAAGAACATGCACGTCGGTGCCATCGTGGCCCTGATCCTCTCCCTCATCGTCATCTGGACCGGCGTGTGGCAGACGATTTGGGTGCTCTTCGGCGGAGCCAACCAGATGATGGCCTCTCTGGCCTTGTTGATCGTCACCCTCTGGTTTATGTCCCAGGGGAAGAAGTACGCCTGGACCTTATGGCCCGGTGTCTTCATGTACGTTACCACCATCGCAGCCCTGGGCTACACAGGCATCAAGGCTCTCATGGCTGCCTTCGCTGGCACGAAGGTCACCGGGAACATCATCGCTGGCGTCATCGCCCTGGTACTGATTGCCTGCGCGCTCATCCTGGGTTACGATGGCGCGAAGGCCCTCAGGCGCAAGGGCGAGGCTGTTCCGGCAAAATAGGCTGCTTAATCCCGTATGCGAAGTGTAGTACCGCATACCAGGTGATGGGAGGGGCTAGCCGCCCCTCCCATTGTCCTCAAAGCGGCACCCAGGTTGGGCGACAAGAGGATCAGGGTGAAAATCCCCAAGAGTGTCGGTGACAAGATACGCCATGCTGCACACACCGCAGGCGAAATCTTCTACGGCATGACCATCTTCGACTGGGTACGTGGCCTGCGGCAGCAGCGGGGGGAGATAGAGCGCCTCTTTGTCCTCATCACCTTCGGCGACATCATCGGCCTGCCTATCCTGCCGCCCTACTACACCCTGCGCCTCCTGCCCTACGTCATCCCCTCGCTCAACCGCTGGAAGCGAGGTTTGCTGCGCGAACGCGACCTGACTGAGCTGGCCTAGTTGATCGAAGGGGTGGATTGAACCTAGAATGAAGTCCTGGAGCGAAGTCACATTCGATCTGTCTGAAGGAGACAAAATGAGCGGAGAAGAAAAAGGAGAAGGCGCACTGAAGCGGTTCGGCCGTTCGGCCAAAGAGTTCCTTTACGGCATGGCCGGCCACGACATGACTCGCTTCGCGCTGAAGACACGCGGCAGCCTGGAGCACCTGTTCATCCTCATCACCATGGGTGATCTGCTGGGCATCCCCATCCTGCCTCCCTACTACTCGCTGCGCTTGCTGCCCTACGTCGTGCCGCAGATCAGCACCTGGAAGCGGCGCATGTTGCGCGAGCGCGACCTGACCGACGCGCTGGCGTGATGCTGGTAGAAACATACCGACCAAAGGAGGCAATGTTGTCACTCGCCAAAGTCTTTAGAGAACACCCTAACCGTCGTTACATCGAGTTCGGCGGTAAGGGCGGATTGGGCAAGACCACCTTCTCTGCCGCCACCGCCTACTGGCTGGCCCAGCAGGGGTACAAGGTCTTGGTCTTCTCCGTAGACCCCCAGGCGTCCCTCTCCGATATCTTCGAGCGGGACATTTTTGGCAAAGGACCGGTGGAAATCATGCCCGGCCTCTTCGCCCAGGAGATTGACGCCGACCAGCGCATCAAGGAGTATCAGGACGAAATCCGCCAGAAAATCCGCGACATGTATGGACTGGATGAGATACCGGAGGAGATCGAACACTACATCCAGGCCGCCGCGGCTGAGCCGGCGATGGAGGAGAGCGCCATCTTCGATGCCGTCGTGGACATCGTCGTCGGTGAAGAATACGACTACTACATCTACGACCTGGTGCCTCTCGGCCACGCCCTGTACTATCTGAGCATGTCCAGCGTCTACGACGAGTGGATCAGCAAGATCACCTCGCTGCGCGAGGAGATGCAGGAGTACGCACAGGTGGCGGCTATCTTGGAGCGCGACAAAGAGACGGAGGAGGACAAAATCCTCACCGAATTGCAATACATCAAGCAGCGCATCAGCACCTCCTCTAGCATTCTCACTGATAGCGAGAAGACGGCCTTTTTCTTTGTCATCACGCCGGAGCGGATGATCATCCTGGATACGCTCAAGGCAGCGAAACTATTCGCCAAATACCAGGTGCCCATCTCCGGCTACATCGTCAACCGCATCATCCCGGCGGAACTGGCCCAGCAGGACATCCCGGAGTATTTGCGGCACCGCATTGAGATGCAGGAGGAGTATCTGAAGGAAATAGACGAGACCTTCGGCAATGAGGTGCTGACCAGCGTGCGGGAGTTTGAGCGGGACATCACTGGCCTGGAGATGATCGGCAAAGTGGCGGACGCGCTGTTCGGAGGTGAGGCATGATCGAGAAGACAACCCGGCAGTTCTTGCTCGAGCACCCACAGATGAAATACGTCTTCTTCGGCGGCAAGGGCGGCGTGGGCAAGACCGTGATGGCTGGCGCGGCCGCGCTGTGGATCGCCCAGCAGGGCAAGCGCACCCTGCTGGCCTCGACCAACCCGGTGCACTCCCTCACCAGTATGCTCGGTCAGGATGTCTTTGGCGCCCCGACGCCGGTGCGGGGGGTGCCGAATCTGTTGGCCTACGAAATTGACACCAAGGAGACCATTGAGAAGTCGAAGGTAGAACTGACAAAGAAGATCGAATGGTTCCTCAAGTACGCCGACATCAAGACGAAGGCTGACGAGTTCGTGGAATCGGCCACCATGAACCCGGCCTTCGAGGAATCGGCCATGTTCGAGAACATGATTGATCTCATGTTCGATGACGAATACGATGTCTACGTCTTCGACACCGCTCCCACGGCCAACACCCGTCGGCTGCTGGGCATGTCCAGTGTGTACGGCATGTGGGTGAACAAGATGGTGCAGAGCCGCGAGGAGGCTAGGTCTCTCAAGGATCTTCTCTCCTACAGCAGGAAAAAGGAGGAGAAAGACCCTCTGATGGATTACCTCCTCAACCTCCGCACGCGGATAGAGCGCACTAAAGGTTACCTCACCGATGTGGAGAAAACGGCCTTCTTCTTCATCGCCCTGCCGGAGGCGCTGCCTATCGCCGTGATCAAGCGTTTCATCGGCTGGTTCCATGACTTTGGCATCCCCGTGGGCGGCGTGGTGGTGAACATGCTGATTGACAAGGAGGCGGTGGGTGAGGAAGCTCCCGACTTCGTGCTCAACCGCATCGCCATGCAAGAGACCTACATGGGAGAAATCTGGCGTAGCTTCCCCGATGTGCGCGCCATCGTACCTCTCTTTGAAAGGGAGGTGTGCGGTGTGGAAATGCTAGAACGCATGGCCGGATACCTGTTTGCCTGAACTGCGACGGACGTCATCGCCGCCCTGGCGATGTGGCTGCTGGAGTGTTGCCTAGCGAGGAGTTGAGAGCCTGGCGCGTGGGCTCTTGGCTCCTCGCTAGGCATATGGCCCTCGCTGATGGTAGCGGGGT
>CBDURC010000168.1:0-6722 GCA_965369635.1 uncultured Anaerolineales bacterium
GGCAGATCGGCCAGCAACTGGCGGTATTCCCGCACTTTGCCCGCATTGTGAGTGGCAACCAGTAGTTTGCGCATTGTCCATCTTCACCGTTCGTTGATATCGTCACAGCCATTGTACCATTCCCCTGCCAGGCTGTCAACAGTTCGTCACGCGGCCGTCGGAGTGGCTATGCTGGGCATCAAGAGCATATCGCCAGTTGTCTCCATCGGCTAATCGGGGTATAATGGTTCCAGATTCGTTATGGCTTGGAGAACGCGGCAAGGAATCGGACACTTGTTGGTCGAAGATCTCGCCCTGAAATTGACCAGCAGCAGCGCGGCTGAGACGCAGCGACTCGGCGACCAGTTGGGGCAACTCCTGCGGCCTGGCCACGTCGTTGCCCTGGTCGGCGAGTTGGGCGCGGGCAAGACCTGTCTGACACAGGGCATCGCCCGCGGGCTGGGCGTGGAGGAGTCTGTCACCAGCCCCACGTTCATCATGGTCAATGAGTATGGCATCGCTGACGGCGTGGCGTTCTATCACATTGATTGCTACCGTTTCGATGAAAACGGTGTGGCCGAAGCACTAGCCATCGGCATGGACGAACTGCTGGGCAGTGATGGCATCTGCGTGGTGGAATGGGCCGAACGCATCGAGCCGCTTCTTCCGCATGAACACCTGACCGTGTCTCTGGTCTACGTAGACCACACGACGCGACATCTACAATTCGTAGCTTCCGGCGAAGGGCACATTGCCCTGCTGAATGGTCTGAAAGCTCTAAGGGTCGAGAGTTGAGGAGGTCAGGGTTCGGCGTTCAGGACCGGATTCCGAACTCCGAACTTCGGACGTGAGACCTGGAAACCCGGTTCCATGTTACTTGCGCTTGACACAGCAACTCGGCTGGCTAGCATCGCTCTGTACGATGGCCAGCAACTGCTTTCCGAAGCCACTTGGCATTCTGCTCGGCGGCACACTGTGGAGTTGATGCCGCGCGTCGTTCAGATGCTGGAACAGGCCGAACTGAAGCCACAGTCGCTCAGCGCTGTGGCTGTGACGCTGGGTCCTGGCTCCTTCACTGGACTGCGCGTCGCCCTCAGCGTGGCCAAGGGACTGGCCGTCGCTCACGATCTGGCGCTGCTGGGCGTGCCGACGCTGGACGTCGTCGCCTATCCGCACCGCTGGCAGCCGCTGCCGGTCTGCGCGCTGGTGCAGGCAGGCCGGAGGCGAGTCTGCTGGGCGCTGTATGGCTGGGAAGAAGACCTGTGGCAGCCCAACGGGGAATACCTCCTCTCAACAGTGGCAGAGGTGGTGGCAAGGGTCGCTGCTACCGGCCAAGAGACCCTGTTCGCTGGGGAGATATGGCATGGTGCCTCTGCCGCGTTGCAGGAGGGACTAGGGGAACAGGTGCGGTTGGCTTCGCCTGCGCTGACGCTGCGCCGTGCGGGGTACCTGGCCGAACTGGCCTGGGCGCGCTATCAGCGCGGCGAGCAGGACGATCCGACATCCCTGTCGCCCATCTACCTGCATGAACCGGCCATCGCCAAGGGGCGGAGTCCACGAGCAAAGCCATGACCACCGCCCGGCAGACACCACCGCCCATCGAGCCGATGCGTCTGAGTGACATAGAAGCGGTCATGCGCATCGAGCGGGTGGTGTTTCCCACGCCGTGGTCGCCGCGAGCTTTTCGCTACGACCTGAGCATGGATCGGCATGGCCACTACTTCGTGCTGCGCGGCTGGCTGGACGAGATGCCCACGCTCCTGGGCTATGCTGGCTTCTGGCTCTGGGGCGAGGAGGCGCACATCGGCACCATTGCCGTGGACCCGCGCTGGCGGCGGTGTGGCCTGGGTGAGTGGATCCTGCTGAGTGTGGTGGAGCAGGCGGCCGCGCTGCAGGCAAAGCTGGCCACTCTGGAGGTGCGCATGTCCAACACTCCAGCGCAGACGCTCTATCACAGACTGGGGTTTCGGGTGGTTGGCCGCCGCCGCCACTACTACGATGACACAGGCGAGGACGGTCTGATTATGACGCTGGAAGGGATACACAGCCCAGCGGTCCAGACAACACTGGAAAGCCGACGGGCCGATGTGCGGAAACGTTTGCAGGAGCGCTTCGCTCCGCGGACGCAACACGCGACATGCGCCCCGCAGCACATGGCACACCTTCACAGGCAGCATTAGCAGAGCGGATTCAGCCATTTGCAGACTTCATACGGAGAGTAGTTGATGTCAGACGCAGCCAAGGAACTGGAGAAACTCAATCGGCAGATCGCCGTCTGTCAACAGTGCCAATTGGGGCAGATGCGCACCCGCGCGGTGCCCGGCGAGGGGCCTCCCGATGCCCAGATCATGTTCATCGGCGAGGCACCCGGTTTCCACGAAGACCGCCAGGGGCGACCCTTCGTGGGCGCCGCGGGCAAGTTCTTGGATGAGCTGCTCGCGAGCATTGGCCTAAAGCGGGAAGACGTATTCATTGGCAACGTCATCAAGTGCCGGCCGCCCGGCAACCGCGACCCGCGCCCGGATGAGATCGCTGCTTGCCGTCCCTACCTGGACAAGCAGATCGAGTTGATCCGGCCACGCATCATCGTCACCCTGGGACGCTTTTCCATGGCCCGCTACTTCCCGGGAGCCAGTATCTCCCGCATCCATGGCCGGCCCAAGCAGTCGGGAGGCGTGATCTACTACCCCATGTTCCATCCCGCTGCCGCCTTGCATCAGCCTCGCTGGCGTCCAATGATCGAAGAGGACATGAAGCAGATTCCCAAGCTGCTGACTGAGTTGGAAGGGGTGGATGTGGAGCTGCCAGAGACCGAGGAGACGTACGAGCAGATGAACCTGTTATAGTCTGGAGACTACATGAGCGAAAGAGACCGTTTGCGGATCGTTCCGCTGGGTGGCGTAGGCGAGATCGGCAAGAACATGATGACTATCGAGTACGGCGAAGAGATGCTGCTCATCGACGCCGGTCTCATGTTCCCCAAGAACGACATGCTGGGGATTGACATCGTCATTCCCGATATCTCCTATGTGGTGGAGCGGCAGGAGCAGCTGCGGGCCATCATCCTCACCCACGGCCACGAAGACCACATCGGTGCGCTGCCCTACGTCCTCTCTGACGTGAATGCTCCCGTGTACGGCACACGGCTGACGCTCGGCCTGGCCGAGGTGAAGCTGCGGGAGCATCACCTGTTGGATCAAGTTGAACTGCATACCATCAAGCCGCGCGATGTTCTGCCACTGGGCCCGTTCAGCGTGGAGTTCTTCCACGTGTGCCATTCCATTCCCGACACCGTGGGGCTGGCAATCACCACCCCGGTGGGGCTGGTGGTGCATTCCGGTGATTTCAAGTTTGACCCCCATCCCGTAGATGGCCAACTGACCGATTATGCCAAACTCCAGGAGCTAGGCAACCGCGGCGTGTTGCTGTTGCTTTCCGACTCCACCAACACGGAAGCTCCCGGCTCTACCCCCTCGGAGCGGGAGATCGGCGAGACCTTCGACGAGGTGTTCGGCGAGGCGCAGGGACGGGTGATCGTTGCCACCTTTGCTTCCAACATCTCCCGTGTGCAGCAGGTGATCATCGCTGCCCGCCGCCATGGTCGGCGGGTGGGTTTCGTTGGCCGTAGCATGGTCAAGAACAGTCGCATGGCCAGCCGTCTGGGCTATCTGGACATTGATCCCCAGGAGTTGTTGACATCGGAGCAGATGAATGGGCTGCCCGATGAACGGGTCGCCATCGTGTGCACCGGCAGTCAGGGGGAGCCGACCTCGGCGCTGGTGCGTATGGCCAGGGGCGAACATCGACAGATCAACCTGCGCCGCGGCGATACGGTGATTCTCTCCGCCGATCCCATCCCCGGCAACGAGGAGTTGATCAACCGCACCATTGACAACCTTTTCCGCGCTGGGGCAGATGTGCACTACCATCTCCTTTCCCATGTGCATGTTTCGGGGCACGGCAGTCAGGAAGATCAGAAGCTGATGCTCAACCTTACCCAGCCGCGTTACTTCGTCCCCATCCACGGCGAGTATCGGCATCTAGTACTGCATTCCCGGTTGGCCAGGGAGAGTGGCATCCCCGAGGAGAACATCTTCGTCCTCGAGAGCGGGCAATCGCTGGAAGTAGATTCGAGCGGCTGTTTCCTAGGGAAGCGCGTGGCAGCAAGCCGCGTGTTGGTGGACGGTCTGGGGGTGGGCGACGTGGGCCGCGTGGTGCTGCGGGATCGGCACCACCTGTCCCGTAATGGCTTCCTGGTGGCCATCGTCGTCCTGGACATGGATACCGGTGAGATTCTGGTGGGGCCCGAGATTCTCTCCAGGGGCTTTGTCTACATGCGGGACAGCGAGGAGCTGATGGAGCTGGCCAAGGAGCAGGTGTGGCAGGCCCTGGAGCACGTGGGTCCCCGCTCGGCGGTGAGTGCCAAGATCAAGGATGCTCTGGGCGAGTTCTGCTATCAGCAGACCGGCCGACGGCCCGTCATCCTACCTGTGGTCATGGAAGTGTAGGCGCAATACAGTGTGGCTGGGAGGGATATGCTCCATAGCCAGAACCAGCAGATGGAACTGCTAAGGCAGCAGGAAGATGGCCAAGAGAGGACGGGGTAAAAAGCGCGGCGGCGCTGGAGACGCGCTGGCCAAGATACTGCGGAGTGAGGTGATCGGCATCATCATGTTGGTGTTGGCCGTGTTCACCTTGCTCTGCCTGCCCACGGCCAACCGAGGCAGTGTCGCCACTTGGTGGGTGAATGGTCTGAAACTGGTTTTTGGCATCGGTGCCTGGATCAGCCCTTTGCTGTTTGGCATCATTGGCGCCTGGCTGGTGTGGCGGCGAGTAGCCAGTGAGGCCGAGGTGCGGCTGCGGCAGCCCGCCGGCGTGGCTCTGCTCTTTCTGATCTTCTTGGCCACGGCGCACCTGATCGCCAATCCGGCCAACCCGGAAGCGCTGGCCAGAGAACGGGGCGGCGGCGGCCTGTTGGGCTGGATCGTCAGCCAGGGGTTGGTGGATGCACTGGGAGTGGCCGGCGCGGCGCTCATCCTGTTCATCGTGGCCGCAGTGGGTGCCATTCTGGTGTGGGGTGTCAGCCCCGATGAGTTCTGGGAAGCGGTTCAGCAGACCGCTGGACGAGTGCGAGATCGACGCGAGTTGGGTCGGCCACCGACACCTTTGCCCAACGGCCGCATCGCCTTATGGCGTCGCTGGTTTCGCCGGCCGCTATCTCCTCTCGACGAGCAGAAGCGAACAGCACCGCCTTCCCCTGGGCCAGAGACGACGCCGGTCGTGGCCACAGCAGCGACGGGGGGAGCGCGGCGCGCTGTCGAGCCCCGCCTTTTCCCCAGAGTCATTGGCGGCGACCAGCAGTGGCTCTTGCCGCCGCTGGAGGAGATCCTGGAGGACTCCTCGGAGCAGGAGATCAGTCGCGAGGACTTGCGCCAACGGGCACTCATCATTGAGGAGACGCTGGCCAGCTTCGGCGTGCCGGTTAAGGTGGTGGAAGCGAACCAGGGGCCTGCGGTCACGCAGTTCGGGCTGAAGCCGGGGACAGTCCCGCGCCGCACCAGCGATGGGCGGATCAAGGAAGTGCGCGTCAAGGTATCCCAGATCGCTCGGCTGAGCAACGACCTGGCGCTGGCGCTGTCCGCCTCTCCCATCCGCATTGAGACGCCGGTGCCGGGTCGAGACGTTGTGGGCGTGGAAGTGCCTAACGCGCAGCTCTCCCTCGTCTCCTTGGGCGGTGTGATGCAATCGGATTCCTTTGGCAAATTCAAGGGCAGTCTGAAGATCGGGTTGGGCCGTGACGTATCCGGAGCACCAGCTATCGCCGACCTGGCTCTCATGCCTCATATGCTCATCGCTGGCGCCACCGGGTCGGGCAAATCGGTGTGCATCAATTCCGTCGTGACCTGTCTGCTCTGCACACACACGCCGCGCACGCTTCGCTTCCTGATGATTGACCCCAAGATGGTCGAACTGACCATCTTCAATGGCATTCCCCATCTGATCGCTCCGGTGGTGGTGGAACTGGAGCGGGTGGTGAGCATGCTGCGCTGGGCCGCGCGGGAAATGGACCGCCGCTACCGGCTCTTCAACAAGGCCGGGGCGCGCCATCTGCAAAGCTACAACGAGATGCTTGCCAGCCGCGGCGAGGCGATTCTCCCGTACATCGTCATTGTCATTGACGAGTTGGCCGACCTGATGATGATCGGCGCCGACGAGGTGGAGCGTTACGTTTGCCGCATCGCCCAGATGGCCCGCGCCACGGGCATCCACCTCATCATCGCCACTCAGCGTCCCAGCGTGGATGTGGTCACGGGACTGATCAAGGCCAACTTCCCTGCCCGAGTCGCCTTTGCCGTCACCTCGCAGGTAGATAGCCGCGTGATCCTCGATCAACCCGGAGCCGAGCGCTTGCTGGGCCGTGGCGACATGCTCCTCATGGCCCCAGACTCCAGCAAGCTGGTGCGCTTGCAGGGCTGCTTTGTCTCGGACCGCGAGCTGAAGCGGCTGGTGCGCTTCTGGAAGGGTGTGCGAGCCCCTGAGCCTTTGCCGGGAGGGATGGGGGCCCAACAACAACCCTTCCTTCCCCAGGAGATGATCCAGCAGCCACTGTGGGAGGAGATGATCGAGCGGGAGAAAGAAGCCAGGCGCAAGGACGACCTCTACGACCAGGCGTTGAAGGTAGTGCGCAAGGCCAATCGGGCGTCCATATCCCTTCTGCAGCGGCGACTGCGCATCGGCTACTC
>CBDURC010000169.1:0-6707 GCA_965369635.1 uncultured Anaerolineales bacterium
ACTCCGCCCCGCGTTTTGTGAACGGCGTGTTGGGCAGTGCTGTGGCCCAGCAGCGGGAGTGGGCTCCGAAGCTAGCCGCCTCTGGCAACGCAGACAACTACCAAGCCGCCAAGATGGCACGCTCTTCTGAAGACCAGTCGTTCGAGGAGGAACGTCCATGAATGTCATCGCTTCGGGCATCGGTGAGCTCATACAGCCACCGGACATGAACGCTTTCCGGGAATGGAACCGCCGGAAGAGCAAGGCGCTGGTGGACAAGCGAATGAGCGAGCAGGAGGCCATTGCCCGCTTCGTCCACGAGGGGGACTACCTGGGCACCGAGCTGTATGGCACCGTGCGCGCCCCCATGTCGCTGACCCGCGAGCTGATCCGCCAGGGAAAGAGAGACCTGCGGCTGGCAGGGCAGGGGGTCACGGAACTCGATCTCATCATCGCCGCCGGGCTGGTGAAGGCCATGGACTTCACCTACATCGGCCTGGAGGTGTACGGTGTCTCCAATGCGCTGCGCCGGGCTGTGGAGAGCGGTCAGATCGAGAAGGTAGTGGAATGGAGCAACGGCGGCATCACCTGGCGTTTCAAGGCTGCCAGCATGGGGGTGCCCTTCATCCCCGTGCGGGCCATGTTGGGCACCGACACCTTCAATTACAGCGCGGCCAAGGCTGTAGAATGCCCCTTCACCGGCAAGATAGTATGCTTGTTGCCGGCCTTGATCCTCGACGTGGGGCTGATCCACGTGCACCGCGCCGACAAGTACGGCAACGCCCAGATTGATGGCATCAGCGGTTTCGCCTTCGAAATGTCCCGCGCCTGCAAGCGGCTCATCATCAGCGCCGAGGAGATCGTGCCCTCTGATGAGATCCGCCGCTACCCCGACCGTACCATCATCCCCTACTACCTGGTAGACGCTGTGGTGGAAGCGCTCTTCGGCTCCTACCCGGGCGAGATGTGCTACCTCTACGAGCGGGACGAGGAACGCATCAAGGAATGGGTGGCGGCCTCCAAGACAGCGGAAGGCGCGCAGGCGTACCTGGACAAGACCGTCTACGGCGTGGAGAACCACCAACAGTACCTGGAACTCATCGGCCAGGAGCGGCTGGATCACGTGCGCTCCATCGTCAAGGGGAGGTGAGCGATGACCGGCGACTACAATCCCACCGAGCTGCTGATTTGCCTCGCCGCCCGCCTGATGGAGGACGGCACGACGGCGTTCATCGGCACGGGCATTCCCATGCTGGCCGCTTCGCTGGCGCAGAAGATGCAGGCGCCGAACCTGGTGCCAGTTTTCGAGTTCGGCGGCACCGGTGGCTCGCTGGAAGACCTGCCGCTGGCTGTGGGCGAAGCGCGCACGTTTTACCGGGCGGTGGCCGCTTCGGGCATCTGCGACATCATGGAGACGGCCCAGCGGGGCTTCATTGAGTACGGCTTCCTGGGCGGGGCGCAGATTGACTCCTACGGCAACCTGAACAGCACGGTCATCGGCGATCACGACCGGCCCAAGGTGCGGCTGCCGGGCAGCGGCGGAGCCAACGACGTCGGCTCTCTCTGTTGGCGCACCATCGCCATCATGCGTCACGACAAGCGCCGCTTCGTGCCCAAGGTGGACTTTCTCACTACGCCGGGCTATCTGGCCGGGCCGGGCACACGGGAGGCCGCAGGGCTGCCTCCCGGCACAGGGCCGTACCGCGTGGTCACTAACCTGGCGCTTATGGGCTTCGATGAGAAGACCAAGCGCATGCAACTGCTGGCCCTCAACCCCGGCGTAACGCTGGAGCAGGTCATCGAGAACACTGGTTTCGAGCTCATCATCCCCGACAGGGTGGACCACAACCAACCGCCCACTGTCGAGGAGCTGCGCGTGCTGCGGGAAGAGGTGGATCCGAACAGGCTGTATATCTAGGGTTGGTACATTGCTAGACCGGAAGATTGGTAGATTGATCCATCAGATCTACCGGGCCTCTGATACTCGGTACCTCAATCGCTGATTCTTGCAAAGGAGCAAGTTTGTCAATGTCGAAGACTCGCGTCATCATCATGGGCGCTGCAGGGCGTGACTTTCACAACTTCAACGTCTATTTCCGAGGCCACGAGAAGTACGAAGTGGTGGCCTTCACCGCCACACAGATCCCCAACATCGAGAACCGCCGCTACCCGCCTGAGCTGGCCGGGCCGGGTTATCCCCAGGGCATCCCGATCTACGAGGAAAAAGAACTGGCACACCTGATCGCCAAGTACGATGTGGATCAGGTGATCTTTGCCTACAGCGACGTTTCCCACGAGTATGTGATGCACCGAGCCTCACTGGTGCTGGCGGCGGGGGCGGACTTTCGTCTGATGGGCGGCAAGGCGACGATGTTGCAGGCCAGCGTGCCGGTGGTCACTGTCTGCGCCGTGCGCACGGGCAGCGGCAAGAGCCAGACCACCCGCCGCGTTGCCGAGATCCTGCGGGACAAGGGGAAGCAAGTGGTCATCGTGCGCCATCCCATGCCCTACGGTGACCTGGTCAAGCAGGCCTGCCAGCGGTTCGCCACCTACGAGGACCTGGATCGCCACAACTGCACCATTGAGGAGCGGGAGGAGTACGAGCCGCACATTGACCGCGGCGTGGTGGTCTACGCTGGCGTGGACTACCAGCGCATCCTGGACGCCGCTCAGGCGGAGGCAGATGTCATCATTTGGGATGGCGGCAACAACGACCTACCGTTTTACAGGCCTGATCTGCACATCGTGGTGGTGGACCCGCACCGGGCGGGCCACGAGACGCGCTATCACCCCGGCGAGGCCAACCTGCGCTTGGCCGATGTGGTGGTGATCAACAAGATCGACACCGCCGACCTGGCCAACGTGGCCGCGGTGCGGGCCAACATACGGGCGGCGAACCCCGAGGCGACGCTCATCGAGGCCGCTTCGCCCATCTTCGTCGAGGATCCCAAGGCCATCCAGGGTAAGCGGGTGCTGGTCATCGAGGATGGCCCTACGCTGACCCACGGCGGGATGGCCTACGGAGCGGGGACGGTGGCCGCCCAACGCTTCGGCGCGGCGCAGATCGTGGATCCTCGTCCCTACGCTGTGAATTCCATCGTCGAAACCTACGAGAAGTATCCCAACACCGGTGCTGTCCTGCCGGCCATGGGCTACGATGCGCACCAAATCGCCGAACTGGAGCAGACCATCAACGATACCCCTTGCGACATGGTCATCGTGGCCACGCCCATTGACCTGAGCCGTGTGCTGAGCATCAGCCGGCCCTACCAGCGGGTGCGCTACGAGTTGCAGGTCATCGGCCGGCCGACTCTGGAGGAGGTGTTGGGTGAGGTGTTGGGCTAGGGCGTAGGTTTGCGATCTTCAAGCGGTCTCCCGTCTGGATACTGTTTAGCCGTTGCCGGGTGGCCTGGGGCTGAACTGAACCCCCAGGCTGAAAGGGCGAAGGGCGCTACAAACGCCCTGAAGTTGAGCGCCCTTGAGGGTGCTTTGCTCTCTCAGCCCGATGACTTGTAGCCGCGGGCCTTTGCTGGAGGATTGTGTCGGAGTCGGAGGAGGAATGCGGGGGTGAACCCCCGCGCTGAGAGGGCGAAGCCCCTGCGGGGCTACAAGCTGCAAGCCCGATGGCTTCTAGCCTCGGGCCGTCATCTTGAACACATCACTCAAACACATTGCGAGGAGGCAAAGCATGTCCAACAGAGTAGCCATCGTGGGCATAGGCTACACCCCCTTCCGCCCTCTGACACCTGAGGTCTCGTACAAGGAGCTGATGTACGAGGCCGCCGTCAGGGCCTACGAGGACGCGGGAGTCAATCCCCGCCGCGATGTCCAGAGCTTCGTCACCGTAGCCGAGGACTTCATCGAGGGCACGAGCATTTTCGACGAGTACGTTCCCGACCAGCTCGGGGCCCTGCTCAAACCCACCTGCACCATCCCCGGCGACGGTATCCACGGCCTGGTCACCGCCTACATGCAGATCGCCAGTGGCATTGTGGACATCGTGGCCGTGGAAGGGCACAGCAAGGCGTCCAACGTCCTCACGCTGCCCTGGATCACCGCCTACGCCATGGATCCCGTGCTGAACCGCCCGCTGGCGGCCAATCCGGTCTTCATCGCCGGCATGGAGATGAACCGCTATCTGCACGAGACGGGGGCAACGCGCGAGCAGTGCGCTATGGTGGCGGCCAAGAACAAGCGCAATGCACTCTACAACCCGGCGGCCGCCTACGGTGCCGCCATCACGCCGGACGATGTTCTCCATTCGGAGATGCTCTCCTATCCGCTGAGCCGCCTCGATGCCAGTTTCCATGCCGACGGGGCCATCGTCTTTGTATTGGCTGCTGAGGAGGTGGCGGAGGATCTGACCGATACTCCGATTTGGATGCGGGGGATCGGTTGGTGCAGCGATTCGCCGTCGCTGGAGAACCGGGCCTGGGCCCGGGCCATCTACGCCGAGGAGGCGGGCCGTATGGCCTACGAGATGGCCGGCATCGGCAATCCCATGCGGGAGATCGACTTCGCCGAGATTGACGATGCTTTCTCGTACAAGGAGTTGCAGCATCTGGAGGCTTTACGCTTCTGCCGCTTCGGCGAGGCGGGCTTGCTCACCGAGGAAGGCGTGACCGACGTGGACGGCGAGTTGCCGGTCAACGTCTCCGGCGGCAGCCTGGGCTGCGGCCATCTGCTGGACGCCTCGGGGCTGGCGCGGGTGCTGGAGGTGGTGCAACAACTGCGCGGCGAGGCTGGTCCGCGGCAACTGGATGACGTGGAGACGGGCCTGGCTTTCGGCTGGCGTGGCGTTCCCACCACCAGCGGCGCGGCGGTGATCTTGAGCAATTAGCGACTATCCGACGAGCCGCCCAGCCACGAATGAATTCGCGGCCTGCTAGTGCAAACATGCTGAAGCATGTTGTCAGCGCCGCACTAACCTGCTTGAGCAGGTTTCCGATACCAGACATCAATTCATTCGGTGGGCTCTGGCGGCATCTGCAAAGGAGTAGACAATGGGTATGCGAAAAGTCGCCGTTGTGGGCGCGGGGATGACCCGATTCGTCCGCCGGGCCCAGGAGACGGGCAAGGAGTTATCGTTCGAGGCCACGCGGATGGCCCTCGATTCCTGCGAGATGATCCTGGACGACATTGATTGTGTCGTGCACGGCACGGCCCCCGATTCCTTCGACGGCGTGCACATGAAGGGCGAATACCTCAGCGACGGATCAGGGGGCTGGCGCAAGCCGTACATGCGCTGCTACGTGGGCGGCGGCACGGGCGTTTTCGCCCCCATCCACGGTTGGTACCACGTGGCTTCGGGGCTCTTCGACACTTGCCTGGTGGTCTGCGAGGAGAAGATGTCCTCCTGCCAGCCGCACCCACAGGGCGCTTTCCTGACGATCTTCGACCAATTCACCGAACGGGCCCTGAAGCCCAACCTGCTGTGGATCTTCGCCATGGAGATGAACCGCTACATGCATACCTACGGCCTGAACAAGCGGGACATCGCCCTGGTGTCGGTGAAGAACAAGCGCAATGCTGCCGACCATCCGTGCAGCTTGCTGGGCGATCCCAACATAACTGTGGAAGAGGTGTTGAACTCGGAGGTGCTGGCCTGGCCGGTGCAGCGGCTGGACGTGAGCCCGGTGACCGACGGCGCGGTGGCCCTCGTGCTGGCCGCCGAGCACGTCGCTCAGCGGATCACCGACAAGCCGGTGTGGATTGAGGGCGTGGGCTGGAACCTGGACACCGCCTACTGGACGAACCGCGACCTGTGCTATCCTCGCTACGTGGAGAACGCGGCGCGCATGGCCTACGAGATGGCCGGCATCCGCGAGCCGCGCAAGGAGATCCACATCGCCGAGCCCTACGACCCCTTCGACTACAAGGAACTGCACCACCTGGAGGGGCTGATGCTCTTCGACAAGGGCAAGGCTCCCGAGGCAGTGGCTCTGGGCATCACCCAGCGAGATGGCGACCTGCCGGTCTGCCCCAGCGGTGGGCTGTTGGGTGTGGGTAACCCCATCGCCGCCGCTGGTCTGATGAAGGTGGCCGAGATATTCTGGCAGCTCAGGGGTGAGGCGGGCAAGCGGCAGGTCCCCGGCAATCCTAAGACGGGCCTGGCCCAAGCGTGGGGTGACCTGATGCAGGTGGGCACGGTGATCGTGATGGGTGTTTAGGGAGTGGGGGCGTGGGAGTGTGGGGGTATTCCTCGTTCTACCTCTTGCTTGCAAGTGATTTCCAAGGAGTCAAATCATGACCGCTAACATCAAGGAGTTTCCTGGCGTGAGTTTGCGCAGCGCCGATTTCAAGGAGAAGCGCGTTCTTTTCACCGAGTGGGACCCCAATGCCCGCTACGCCTGGGATGCTGGGGTGGCTATCGGTCGCTACCTGGCCGAGTTGAAGGAGGGGCGGATCATGGGCACCCGCTGCCGCCACTGTCGCCGCACAGTGGTGCCCCCGCGTACCGTCTGTGAGTGGTGCTTCGAACCCATGGACGAGTGGGTCACCCTCCAGGATACGGGCACAGTGAACACGTTTTCCCTCTGCTACGTGACCTGGGACATGAAACGAGTGAAGGAGCCGGAAATCTCCGCTGTCATCGACATTGATGGCACCTCGCCGCGGGTGGGCATTATGCACATGTTGGGCGAAGTCGAGCCCGACGATGTCAAGATCGGCATGAAGGTCAAGGCCGTCTGGAAGCTGCCGGAGGAGCGCGAAGGGTCTATCCTCGA
>CBDURC010000170.1:0-6671 GCA_965369635.1 uncultured Anaerolineales bacterium
CCTGAGCGAGCATCCGCTGCAGACCTTCGAGTTGGAGGGGCAGTTGCTGGCCCTGACCGACGGTGGCGCGCTGGCGGTGTTCAGGCTGCTCTATCAACTTGCGGAGGGAACGGAGCGACGGGCAAATTACGAGGTAGTGCTGCATCAGCGCGGCGAGCGCTGGTTCTACGGTGGCGTCCCCTTCGAGGCGGTGAGCAGCGAGCACTTTGTGGTCCGTCACCCGCTGCGGCTGGCAACGCTGGCGCAGGCTCTCCTGCCGCACCTGGAGGAGATCTACGCCCGCGAGACAGTCGATCTGGAGATCGTGCCTGCTGCCCCCACCGAGGTCAAGCTGTACGACCGGGCCGTGGCCTTCCGTTCGTCCATTGCCCCCTCTGTGTCCAACGGCGTGAACAGTTGGGCTGAGCCAGGCCAGGCGATCAAGATCCTCGTGGACGAGGGTGGCGACGCAACCGATTACCGCGGGAGGTTGGCGTACAGTTTTGCTCGCCGTCTGCTGGCGCAGCAAGGTTTGGAGGTGGACTGGCTGTGTGAAGGGATCGGCCGGCTGGAGGAGTCTCGGATAGCCCCGCAAAGCGGCTATCTCGCCGCGCGGCGAATCTTGAAGGTACAGAGAGCAGCCAAGAACGGTCAGTTGCTGTCGCTGGCGGAGCTGCCTCCCTTCGAGCAGATTGACTCCACGCAGGCCGACTTGGCCTACGGTGCGGTGCGAGACGCAGCGGGCTATCTCGTCACCACGCACGGCCAGGCGGCGCTGAATGAGTTGGTGCGTTCGCTGAGCGAGGGGGAAGAACTCAACACGGCCTTCCGGGTTGCTCTGGGGACGACGTTTGCCGAGTTCGAGGAGGCATGGCATGAGTCGGCGGCCCGTGGGCACGTCCCGCCACAGTGGGCGGAGGACGCTTTGACTTTCGATGGCGAGGCGGCGCTGGCGCACGTGCGGGAGTTGGCCAGTCCGGCTTACGATGGACGGGAGTCAGGTACCCCCGGCGGCGAGGCGGCAGCCCGTTACGTGGCCGAACAGTTCGCCGCCCTGGGCCTGCAACCAGCGGGCGACTATGGCACGTACCTCCAGCACTTCCCGTTCACCCGTACGTTGTCCTTTGACCTGCCCCGTCTGAGACTGTGGCTGGATGGAGGTCAGGCCCTGAGCGAGTTCGCCTACGGTCGTGACTTCCGAGAGGTGATGGTTGGCGCTGCCGGCGGCGGGACGGTGGCGGAAAAGGTAGTCTGGGTGCGGGACGATGATTACGGCGGCATGGACCTGGGCGGGAAAATCGTGCTGCGCCGAGTCCCTGGCAGCACAAGGCTGGAAGTGCAGAGAGCCATCGAACATGGCGCTGGCGGGCTGCTGCTGGTCACCGATGTACAAGAATCGGAGCTACAGCGCCGCATACCGCTCGCCCTGAGCGAGATCTTCACCGAGACCATTCCAGTGCTGGAGATAACCCGGAACAACTTCGAGCGGCTAGTAGACGAAGCAGGGTACACGATGGCCGATTTCAACGCCTCTCCGCCCGCACTGCCACTGCGTCTGCAGGCAGAGATGGTGGTGCCGCTGGAACCACCTCAGCCGACGACGACGGCC
Source organism: uncultured Anaerolineales bacterium (assembly GCA_965369635.1). Taxonomy (GTDB): domain Bacteria; phylum Chloroflexota; class Anaerolineae; order UBA3071; family UBA3071; genus UBA3071. The sequence continues at coordinate 1,589 of CBDURC010000170.1, forward strand.
AACGTGTTGGGATTGATCCCCGGAAGCGACCCCGACCTCGCCCACGAGTTGGTCATTCTCAGCGCCCATTACGATCACGTGGGGCGCAGCCCCGATGGCACGCTCTATCCCGGCGCAGACGACGACGCTTCTGGTGTAGGTGTGCTGTTGGAGGTGGCGCGCCTCTGGCAACAATCTGGTATCCAGCCCAGTCGCAGCGTACTCTTCGCCGCCTGGGGTGCCGAGGAATTCGGCCAGCTAGGCTCTTTGTTTTACATCGCCCATCCTCTGTTGCCGCTGTCGAAGACAGTGAGCGTGCTGCATCTAGACGCGGTGGGAGCTGGTCGTGGCTTCTTCCTGACCATGGAGGGTGACCTTACACGGGAGGCGCTGCTGCGTGCGCATCTGGAGAATGGTGCCGCACAGGTCGGCGGAAGGGTGGATTTCGGCACGGCGGTGGAGGTTAGCGATCAGACCCCATTCCAGGAGCGGGATGTGCCGGCCGGTCTGCTCACCTGGGACGGCAGCGAGGATGACGCCAATCACCCCGACGACACGCCAGAGCGAGTGGATCCGCTCAAGCTGACCAAGACGGGCCGCATCGTGGCTCTGGCGCTGCGCACGCTGGCCGAGTGACAACCTGTCCGACCGCTCTCAGCTCAGGTACTCCGCTGTCGTCAGCACAGCCAGCGAGCTCTTGTCTCTGTACTGGCATTGGCATGGCCTGGTGCTGCCAACGAGATCAGGGCCTCCGCATCCGGAGGCCCTGATCTCGTTGAGGGTCATGTGCCTACAAGGTTGTGGGCTGTACTGCAAGGAGGAGTTTGCGAATTGGTGCCGTTGGTGGCATAATCTCCGAAGCGGCCGGATCATTTGACCGTCACTGCTTGGAGTCCTGAGTAGCCGATGTCTCACCTGGAAGTCCGCCGGATCAGCAAATCTTTCGATGATGCCGCCGTCTTGCACGGGGTCAGCTTCAGCGTGGAGGAGGGGGAGGTGATCTGCCTGCTTGGCCCCTCTGGCTGCGGCAAGACGACGCTGCTGCGCATCATCTCAGGGCTGGAGGAACCGGATGAGGGCAGCGTCCTCTTTGCCGGCCGCAGCATGGACGCGGTGCCAGTGCATCGCCGCGGCTTCGGGCTGATGTTCCAGGACTACGTGCTCTTCCCGCACAAGGACGTGGTGGCCAACGTCGCTTTCGGCCTGCGCATGCAGGGGCTGGCGGAAGCGGAGATACAGGCGCGGGTGGCGGAGATGTTGGACCTGGTGAGCCTGCAGGGCTACGAGCATCGCCAGGTTTACGAGCTTTCCGGCGGCGAGCAGCAGCGGGTGGCGCTGGCCCGCAGCTTGGCCCCGCGGCCGCTCCTGCTCATGCTGGATGAGCCGCTGGGCTCGCTCGACCGCACGCTGCGCGAGGGGCTGATGGGCGAACTGCGGGTTATCCTGAAGGCGGTTGGGGTGACGACGCTGTACGTGACCCACGATCAAGAGGAGGCCTTTGCTGTGTCTGACCGCGTGCTCATCATGCAGGAAGGTCGTATCGTGCAGGAGGGCACGCCGGAGGCAGTGTACCGCTGGCCTGTTAGCGAGTTCGTGGCCCGGTTCCTGGGACTGAACAACCTGCTGCCTGGCCGCACAACGGCAATCACTCCGGAGTTGGAGATTGCTACCACTGTGGGCACGTTGACACTCGATCCGCCAGAGGCGGGCGGGATTCGCGTCGGCGACGAAGTCACCCTGGTGATCCGGCCTGAGGCGGCCAGGCCGGTGCCATCGTCCGAAGCAACAGAGGGCATCAACCTCATCTGCGGCACACTGGTGGCTTGTTCCTTTCGTGGTAGCTCTCATCGTCTGCGTTTGCGGCATGACGGGGATGTGGAACTGGAATTCGAAATAGCGGCGGCAACTGACCTTCCGCCTCTTGGCCACATGGTTTGCCTTGCTCTCGACAGCGAGGCTATGACCTTGCTTCCACGGGCCTGAGAACTTCCTTGTACCCTGCCAGCCGCCACCGGACGATTTGACACAGAACTGCAAGCGCGGGTATAATAGTGGTGTTCTGGCAGGGGAGGAACATCGCTTTCCTCCCCGCTTTTGTACTATGAATGAGCACGGGGGCGCTGTTTCTTCGTCGCCGGCCGTGATTCCAGGAGATATCGGTTATGCCCAAGCGAACGTATCAACCCAAAGTGCGGCGACGCAAACGAGTGCATGGCTTCCGGCATCGCATGAGCACGCCTGGTGGTCGCCGGGTGATCAAGGCGCGCCGTCGGAAAGGACGCAAGCGTCTCACGGTGTGAGGTGAAGCGGTACCAACGACTCCGAGACGGAGCCCGCTTCCGACAGGTGCGGAAAGAGGGACGCTCGTGGGCTGATCCGATCCTCGTGCTCTGCGTTTTGTCCAACGACTTGCCCTACAGCCGCTTCGGATTCACCGCCAGCCGCCGTGTGGGCAAGGCGGTGGCCCGAAATCGAGCTCGGCGGCTGATGCGGGAAGCAGCCCGTCTTGATTTGCAGTGCATTGAGGTGGGATGGGATCTGGTCTTTGTCGCTCGTGCGCCCATCGCCGAGGCCAGCTATCGAGAGGTGGCAACGGCCTGTGCAACTCTGCTGCGGCGGGCCAGGTTGTGGCGGCAAGAGCAATGAAACAGGTCATATTGGCGTTGATCCGCTGTTACCAGCGTTTCATTTCCCCCGCGTTGCCTCCGAGTTGTCGTTTCACCCCTACGTGTTCCGAATACAGCTACGAAGCCATCCAACGCCACGGCGTGCTGAAGGGGGGATGGTTGGGCCTGCGGCGCATCGTGCGCTGCCACCCTTGGAATCCGGGGGGATACGACCCGGTGCCCTGAGCGGACCTTCAGAAGGTTACCATTCACTGAGAGGTAGTTGGATTTCATGAAGCACAAACGCAAGATTGTTTTGGTTCTGGTGTTGATCCTGGCAGCCCTCCTACTGGGCGGCTGCGGTGCCCAGCGGGGACCCATTGACCCCGAGGCCCCGGCAGAAGGCGCGTGGCAGGCGTTGGTGGTCTTTCCTTTGACTGAGGCGTTGATGTTCCTCAACAGGCTGATAGACAATGCAGGCATTCCCTACAGCTACGGTTGGGCCATCATCGTTTTCACCATTATCATCAAGCTCGTCACCCTGCCGCTGACAATCAAGCAGATGCAGTCCACGAAGGCCATGCAGGCGCTGCAGCCGCAGTTGCAGGAACTGCAGAAGAAGTACGCCAAGGACCGCGAGACGCTGGCGCAGAAGCAGATGGAGTTCTACAAGGAGGCCGGGGTCAGCCCCATGGGCGGCTGTCTCCCACTTCTCATCCAGTTCCCCATCCTTATTGGCCTCTACAACGCGCTCTATCGGCTGGCTGGCCTCGGCGAGTTGGTGGATCAACGCTTCTTCTGGATCCCCGACCTTTCCTTCCCCGATGCGACGGTGGGGACGGCATGGCTGACTCAGGCCTGGCAGGCCAGGGACTGGACTCAACTCATCTCCTATCTTATCCTGCCCATTCTGTTGGTCGTCACGCAACTAGTGGTGCAGAAGATGACTCAAACCACTTCGCCCGGCAGTGGCGATCCCCAGCAGGGGATGATGAAACAGATGATGCTCATCATGCCTATCATGTTTGGCTGGATTACGCTAGGTGTGCCGTCTGGGCTGGCGTTGTACTGGGTGGTGTCCAACCTACTGAGCCTGATTCAGCAATACTTCACACTCAGGGGCGTCCACCCCGCGGCGGAGGCACCCAAAATCGAGGCGAAAGTGCGGAAGGCGAAGATCGAAGCGCCGGCTGCGTCAGGTGACAACCTGGCCCTCATCAAGGGTATTGGAGACAAGACGGCGTCCGTGCTGGGTGCTGCGGGTATCGCCACGTTTGCCGACTTGGCTTCTGCGTACGAAACGCAGTTGGCAGACGTCATTGATGCCGCAGGCCTCCCCTCTGGTAACTATGCATACTGGATCAGACAGGCAGCGCGCCATGAGCCTGGGAGTGCCTGAAGCGGAGATCAAAGTGCTGGGGATTGGAACTGAAGCCCCATCCCTGGAAATGGAAACGACTGCCAGCGACAAGCCTTCGGCTCCCGGGGGAAGGAAGAACAGGAGAAAGAAGTAGTGATGACATCCGTAGATAAGTCCGTTGAAATCCACGGCAGGAATATAGAGACGGCTATTGATAATGGGCTAGCGGAGCTGGGCCTGAGGCGCGGCCAGGTAGACATCGAAGTGCTACGCCCTGGCAGTCGAGGCGTGCTAGGCATTGGTGCTGAGGATGCCATTGTGCGCCTGACGCCGCGGCTGCAACTCCCAACCGTCGAAGGCGAACGCATCAGGCGAGTGGAGGAAGAGATTGCAGAAGAGATTGCAGAGGAAGTGGCGGCAGAGGAAATCGTAGTTGCGGAGGAAGCGGCAGAACCCGAGGAGGCGGTTACCGTCGCGCCAGAAGCGGCGATGGAAAAAGTGGGCAGCGAAGAGACCGCTGTGCTGGCCCAGAATCTGCTCTCAGATCTGCTAGACCATCTGGGCGTACAGGCCCAGGTGATAGTCCGCTATGGCGCTGCGGAGGAAGGGGAAAAACCACCGCTGACATTGGATGTGGTCGGCAAGGATTTGGGCATCCTCATTGGTCGCCGGGGTGAAACGCTGGCCTCGTTGCAGTTCCTCATGCGCCTGATGGTCAACAATCATATCCATCGCTGGATCAACCTGGTGGTGGATGTGGAGGGTTACAAGGCGCGGCGCGAGCGTATGCTGGGGGAATTGGCACTGCGCATGGCAGAGCGTGCGGTCGCCACCGGCCGCGTAGTGGCCTTGGAGGCGATGCCCGCCCGCGAGCGACGCCTCGTGCACGTCGCCCTGCGAGATCACCCTGACGTGACGACCCAGAGCATCGGCGAGGGAGAAAGCCGCAAGGTGACTATCATTCCTCGCTGAGAAGGCGAGAGATTGGAAGCGAGGCGGCCTGTGGTGGCCGCCTCGCTTTGTTTCTGCTCGTGACCGTTCCAGATTTGGTGGACGGTAGAGGAGAATTGGGGACACACGCCCAAAGGGAGCGTTTGTCCCAGGGAACAAACCTTCGTTTAGGCAGCGCACACTGCAG
>CBDURC010000171.1:0-6624 GCA_965369635.1 uncultured Anaerolineales bacterium
CTACCAATGTACCAATCTACCAATCTACCAGCCTGAGCAGATGGAGCAGGTCGTCGGCGGTGTGCGAGCCGCGTACGCGGATGCGCATCAGTTCGAAGGGATGGCTTGATGATTGGCGCAGGCCCTGATGACTGGTGAGGCCGCCCCAGTAGTGGGCAGAGTGAAAGACGTCAATGGTGCGCTGATCGTATTGCCCTGAGGGATATGAGATGAAGCGGGGGTGGAAGCCCAGTTCGAGTTCGATGGATTCCTTGCATCCCAATGCTTGCCAGACCAGGTAGTCCACCGATTTACCTCGGAAGTCAGGGTGGTTGCGGCTGTGACAGCCGATCTCCATGCCCGCGGCGGCCATCTCCCGTAACTGATCCCAGGATAAATGCTCCGGTCGCTCCTCGTTGACGAAATCGGTGATCACGAAGAAGGTGGCGGTGAAGCCGTGCCCCTGGCCAGGGGCGGGCTCCTGCAGCAGCGGAAAAGCATGGACATAAGCATCGGTGTGGCCGTCGTCGATAGTGATCACGATCGGGTTGTCAGGCAGCGGTGAGCCGCGCGTCAGGTGATCCAGCAACGTGCGCAAGCTGATGCTTTGGTAGCCGGCCTTATGCAGGGCCTGCAGGTGGCTGGCGAACCCCTCCGGCGGCACGGAGAGGTCACGACGCACCGGGCTGGCCCCCTGCGGCGGCGTGGAGATGTAGTGGTACATCAGGATGGGCACCTTCACCAGCCGCTGCACGCCGTCAGGGGTCGGCCCTGGTGTGGGCCCTGGTGTGGGAGTGAAGGTCGCCGTAGCCGTTGGTGTGGGTGTGTCGGTCACTGTCGGCGTGGCCGTCGGAGTGGCCGTGGCCGTCGGTGATGGCGTGGGTGATGGTGTAGGTGATGGCGTGGCGGTCACCCTGGGGCTGGACGTGGCGGTGGGAGGCGAAGGTGGTGTGTCGGCGAGCCGCGCTATAGTAGGCGACGGTGTAGCATTGCCTATAGGGTCGGCGACGAGGACCGCGGATGGCTGGATGGCGTTCAACCCGCGGCAAGCCAGGCCGCTGCCCAGGATGAGCAGCGGGATGAGTGCCCAGAGCCAGACGTGCTGGCGACGTTTCACCATGTGCGGTGTGCCTTTCCCCCCGTTCCCGCCCCTGCAGGGGAGGGGGCAGGGGGCCTCTACCTTTCCCTTCGCCATTGCGCTGCGAGCATAGCGCAAGAGACTGGTGTTGTCAAGAAGCAACCGACTGCGCTGCTGCTGTCTGCTTCTGGGGCATGAACTGCACAAACACCAGGGAAACGGTGGCAATGCCCGCGCCACAGAGGAAGGTCACCTCGGCCCCATAGGCTTCCCAGATCAGACCGCCAAGGAGAGGCACGAACATGGCGGACAAGTGATTGATCGTCTGGGCCATGCTCAGATTGCTGGTGACTTCCTTAGGGCTCACAGCGATCTTCTTGAAGTAGGATGGCAAAGCCAGGTTGAGGCCGAAGAGAAGGTGATCGAGGACGAACAAGATGGACAGCAAGAGCAGCGAGTCCAGGTAGGCGTAGCCCAGAAAGACGCCGATGAGCAGCAGGAAATTGCCCGTCAGCACCCAACGTTCGCCGACGCGGCCCACCAGCTCACCCAGGTAGCGGAACAAGATCATCCCCAGGACGTTGTTGATCAGCAGCAGCAGGGCCGTCTGCCGCGCCGGCAGGCCGTACTTCTGCACCAGCAGGAAGATGGCGAAGGTGGTGAACATGTGCCGCCGGCTGCCCATGAGGAAGGTCAGCAGGTAGTAGAGCCAGTAGCGGCGGCGAAAGACGATACGCTGCCGCTGGTGGCCATCTCCGCCTCGCTCGCGCCGCCAGACGGCCAGGCCACCAATGGTGGTAACGACGCCGGCGATGGTGAAGAGCTGGCGATAGCCCCAGGCATCGACAGTCAGGAGGACGGTAAGGGTAGCAGCCACGGCGGCCAGGGCCGCCACTGCCTGCAGTATCCCTAGCAACCGCGGTGTCTCTCGCCCTTCGCTTATCTTCAGGGCCACAGCGGAACTGTTGGGGTAGAAGGCGTGGAATCCGATGCTGCTGATTATCGTGCCTGCGATGAGTGTGCCCCAGCTCCTGGCCCCGGCGGTGGCGATCAGTCCCAGACCCATTACTACCGTGCTGAGACTGAGCACCTCCATCTCGCTGAGCACGAGGGCCAGGAAGGCCAGCCAGAAGCCGAGCAGCCCTGGCACCTCCCGCAGCGACTGGATGAGGCCGATCTGGTCGGCGCGCATCGCCAGTTCTTCCACGGCGAAGTTGGTGAACAGGGCCCTCCAGACGTTGAAGCCGAAAAACAGGAAGAGATTGCCGGCGATCAGGCGATAGACGATGGGTTTCTTGGATGACAAGTCTTCCTCCGATGTTTCCCAGATCCCTTCCCCCACTTCCCTCCGCCGTGTGCGGGGCGTCCAGACCGGGGAGATGGGTAACAGATGTCTGGGAACATGGGTTGCCTATGTATCCGGTCCATGCAGCGGGAGAGGGCCAGGAAGGGGGTCGGGGGGGTATCATTCCACCAGCAGTCCGATCAGGTACTCATCGTCCACCCGCTTGCTGGACTGCACCGCTCGCCGCTTGCGCAGTATCCGCGGCAGGCTCAGCACTCCGGCGAGTTGGCCGCGCAGTCGCGCTCGCGCCGCTTCCCCTCGCCACGCCCTGAGCGCCTCCCAGGCGATACGCGTCTGCGCCTTGACGATCCGCCACCAGTGGCGGCGCAGCAGGCGGCCCGGCACATCCTTGGCCAGCACCCAGATCGTGTTGCGCCCCGTGTAGAAGCTGGCGATGGTTCCGCCGCCGGTGGCGCTCAATCGGTGGTAGACGCGGGCCTGTGGCGCGAAGACGGCGCGATAGCCAGCTAGTTGCAGCCGCCAGCCCAAGTCCACGTCCTCGCAATACATGAAGAACTCTTCATCGAAGCCGCCGACCGCGTCCCATGCCTCCCGGCGATAGGCCACCGCGCCGCCGCATCCGCTGAAGACCTCCACCGCCTGGTCGTACTGCCCCTCGTCCCGTTCCCACACGCCCCGGTTGCGGGGGATGCCGTCCATGCCGTAGTGGTCACCCGCAGTGTGCAGCGTGTCCCGACGGTCGAAGAGCAGCATCTTGCTGGCCGCACTGCCCGCCTCGGGATGCTCGACCAATGTCTCCACCAGGGCAGCCAGCCAGCCGGGCTCGGCTTCTGTGTCGTTGTTCAGCATGATCAGAACATCGCCTCGGGCGGCCTCCGCACCTCGATTACATGCTCCTGTCAGGCCATAGTTGTCGTCCAGTTGAATGACCCGCACTTCCGGGTAGTCTTGTGCCAGCAGCGCCAGGGACCTGTCCGTGGACGCGTTGTCAACGACGAGGATTTCAAGGCGCGGATAGGTCTGACGGCGGAGCGCGTCCAGGCAAACGGGCAGATAGTCTGCCCCGTTCCAGTTAGGGATGATGATGCTACACAGGGGCTGCTGATCGAACATCGGGTGCTTGCTCTCAATCGCCGTGATGCGTGATACGTGATGCGTGTTGCGTGAGGAAGTAGGCGGCCAGTGCGTCCTGCCATGGCCTCGGTCTGATTCCCAGTTCCGCCCCCGCCGTGTTGGCCAGGATTGCCCGCAACGGCGGCGTGGAGGATCGCTTCCATTCGCTCGATCGGATAGGGGTGATGGGGACATGGTTGCGGTCAGCCCCGCTTGGGGCGGGGCCAGCCTGGCGGAGGATCTCATGGGCGAATTGGTAGCGGGAACAGACCCCGGCATTGGCGAGGTGGTAGATGCCGTAGTGCTCCGTCTCAATGAGCTGGGCGATGGCTGCTGCAGCATCCGGCGCGTAGGTGGGATTGCCGAACTCGTCGTCCACCACGCGCAGTGCGCCGTACTTGTCGGCGGCGGCGATGATCTTGGCCACGAAGTTGTTGCCGCCAGGGGCGAAGAGCCAGGCCACTCGCACGATATAGAATCGTTGCAGCAAAGCCCTCACCACCCGTTCGCCGGCGGCTTTACTGCGGGCATAGGTGCTGATAGGGCTAGGTGCGTCCCACTCGCGATAGGGCACGTCGGCTCTCCCGTCGAAGACCTCGTTGGTGCTGAGGTAGACCATGGCTGCCCCCGCTTGCTGGCAGGCCAGAGCCACGTTCTGCGTGCCCCAGACGTTGACGCGGTAGGCGACGTCTGGCTCCCGTTCCGCCCCGTCCACGTCAGTGTATGCCGCCGGATGGATGACCACGTCAGGATGGAAATCGGCGATGGTGCGAATGATCGCCGGATCGGTGATATCGCCTGCGGGCAGATCGAGGAGGAGCAGCGTGCGGTCGGCTAGCGCTTCCTGCAGCGCCTGGCCCAGTTGCCCCAGACATCCGGTGATGACGACACGAGCAGGTGTCGAGCCTAGCGTTGTGCGCTTTGGGTCTTGGATTTCCTTCACGGTTGCCTCAGTGAAACCAGAGTGCCGTCCTGTTCCAGGGCGGTGAAGATGATTCCAGCTAGCCGCTCTTGCCCCGCGGTGGTGAGGTGGATGCCGTCGTAGGCCAGCCCCGCTTGGGGCGGGGCCAGCATCTCTGCCAGATCCCTTCCGGCAAGGCCAGCCTCGGCGTCGATCAGTTCCACATCCAGAGCCGCAGCCGTCTCCCGGACGTGGTGGTTGTATTGATGGTACACTGCCATCTGCTGCGCCTGCAACTCAGGTGGCCAATAGGCATGAGCCCCTTCGTCCACGGGTGTCATCGTGACCAGGTAGATATGCGGTACTCCCGCTCGTTGGGCCGCACGAATCATCCGCTGAAGTGCGGCGCTGAAGGCCTCAGCCCCGACGCGGGGTCGCAGCGCAGCGTTCATCTGCGTGGACGGCGGCGGTTCCTCTCCCCGCAACTCTCTGCGCAGTGCCCGGTAGAGCCGCGATCCGCCCAGGGGGCCGAAGTGCTGGCTTGGGAAGGTCTCTCGCTCCCGCCAGGCGTCGAACTCCGAGCGGGCCAGATAGCAGTCATTCAAGCCGAAAGCAATGAACAGAACGTGCGGGCGAAAACGCAGAGCATCGCGTTCCAATCGCGCCAGCCCCTGCACCGCCGTCTCGCCGCAGATGCCGCTGTTGATGACCTTCCAGGGGGCGTCGGGATACCGTTTCCGCAATCGGGCTTCCAACTGGTCGGGCCAGGCCGCTTCCGCAGGCACGATGTGGCCGTTGACGATGGAATCGCCCAGGGCGACGAGGCGGATGTCGTTTTTCACGTCAGACCACTCCAGTGAGGCGGTGATGGGCTGCAGCGCGTCCGATGGCGTCGCCAGCATGGGCTGTCGGCGCAGCCGCAGCCATACCTCCCCTGTCGCCAGAAGGATGCCAGCAAGTATCACTACGAAAAGGACCGCTGTTGCCCACACGTTCGTCTCCTGGCGGCCCATTGTAGCATCGTTTGTACCTGGATGCAAGGCAACGGTTGCGCCTAAGGCAGCAGGATTCTTGACGAAAGTCTGACCGCGTGTTATACTCTTGCCGGTGGGGTTGCATTCTGTCACCCCGGCACCCATTCAGTCAACGGCCTCTCATATCTCGTCTCGTTTCTCGGAGGAAGCACTGCATGTCAAACGAAATGAAGCAAATCCTTGTCACCGGAGCGGTAGGGCAAATCGGTTCGGAGTTGACCATGGCCCTGCGCAAGCGATACGGCGGCGAAAACGTTGTGGCCACCGGTCACAGGACTCGGCCCAACGCGGCGTTGCGGGATTCGGGCCCTTTCGAGTTCATTGACGTGACCAAGAGGAAGACCATCGAGGAGGTGGTGAGGAAGTACAACATTGACACCATCTATCACTTGGCTGCCATCCTGTCGGCCGTCGGCGAGGAGAAGCCGCTCCTGGCCTGGGATGTGAACATGAACGGCCTGTACAATGTCCTCGAAGTCGCCCGCGAGCACGAGATGGTGCGGCTGTTCTGTCCTAGTTCCATTGCCGTTTTTGGGCCGGAGACGCCGCGGGACAACACGCCACAGGAGACCATCCTGTGTCCTTCGACGATGTACGGCGTCACCAAGGTGGCGGGCGAACTTCTTTGTGACTACTACTTCGAACGCTTTGGCCTGGACGTGCGTGGCCTGCGCTACCCGGGCATCATCAGCGCCGAGACTCTGCCCGGCGGAGGCACCACTGACTACGCCGTGGCGATCTACTACGAGGCGATCCGGCACAAGCGCTACACCTGCTTCGTCCGGAAGGACACGATGTTGCCGATGATGTATATGCCCGATTGCATCAAGTCTGCCATTGATCTGATGGAAGCCGATCTGTTGACCCTCAAGCACCATGCCGACTTCAACCTGGCGGCCATGAGCTTCTCCGCTGGGGAACTGGCGGCGGAGATCAAGAAGCACATTCCCGAGTTCGTGTGCGAGTACGAGCCCGACTCCCGGCAGGCGATTGCCGATTCGTGGCCCCGCTCCATTGACGACAGCGCTGCCCGCGAAGAGTGGGGCTGGGAGCCGAGCTACGACCTGGCGGCCATGACTGTAGACATGCTGGAGAAATTGGGCCTGCGGCACGCGGAAGGGAAGCTGTGAGATGAGTGCGCCTGCCGCACATCGCGAGGCTTTCTACTGGCTGGCAAGATCGAACTGGATGAGGACCTGAACATCATCTTCGC
>CBDURC010000172.1:0-6595 GCA_965369635.1 uncultured Anaerolineales bacterium
GCGGCGCGGGTTATGCCGAGCGGTCCTGGGTATCTTGTCCTAGCCCTCTTCTGTAGGAACGGCAGCACGGCAAGCTCAGGAGAAATCCATGCCCACTTCCGACGTGACAATGCGCGACGTCTACTCCGCCAGGCAGAGGATCGTTTCCATTGCCAGAAGGACGCCGCTGGTCCGTTCTCCCTTGCTGGCCGAGCGCGTCGGTAGCTCCGTCTACCTTAAGCTCGAGTGCCTGCAAGAGACGGGCTCGTTCAAGATCCGGGGGGCTGCCAACAAGATGCTCAGCCTCACACCGGATGAGAAGGAGCGAGGGGTCATTGCTGTCTCCACCGGCAACCACGGCCGGGCGGTCTCGTACGTCGCCAGGCAATTGGGCATCAGAGCAAAGATCTGCATCTCGGCACAGGTTCCGAGCAACAAAGTGGATGCCATCCGCCGCCTCGGCGCTGAGGTGGTAGTGTACGGCAACAGCTACGACGAAGCCGAGAAGCACGCCTTGCGGTTGCAGGAGGAGCGGGGCTTGACGTTGATTGATCCCTTCGACGATCCTTTGGTCATCGCCGGACAGGGTACCATCGGCTTGGAGCTGCTGGAAGACCTCCCAGAGATAGACACAGTGGTCATCCCCCTCTCAGGCGGGGGATTGCTTTCCGGAATCGGGCTGGCCGTTAAATCCGCTGATGCCGCGATCCGTGTCATCGGCGTCTCCATGGAACGTGGCCCGGCCATGGTTCTGAGTCTTCGCGCCGGCAAGGTGGTGGAGATCGTGGAGGAACCGACCTTGGCCGATGCTCTGGCGGGTGGTCTTGGCCTGGACAACGCCTATACGTTCGATATGGTCCGGAAGTATGCTGACGATACGGTTTTGGTATCTGAAAAGGAGATCGCTGGCGCGATGGCCTTTGCGCTCGAGAGTCACCATCTTGTCGTCGAAGGGGGAGGCGCCGTAGGCATGGCAGCGATACTGTACGACAAGGTAGAGTGGCTTGGTCAACATGTCGCTGTGGTGGTCAGCGGCGGCAACGTAGATGTGCTGCGGCTGCTGGAGATTGCCGGAAACCAGTGTGCGCAGAGAGGCAGTCGCGGCGGGAAACAGCCAAGGGGAGTGTCATGAATCGCACAACCAAGTTTCAGCCATTCGACATGGAACGGATGATGTCCAAATTGGAGAACGTCGTGGACTACAATCTATCAGAGAGCGGCGTTCACCCCATGACCATCCGTGAACTGGTGGATGATCCGGCGGTGATCGAAGAGTTGCTGACCACCGAACTGGACTATCCTCAAACCAACGGTATCATCGAACTGAGGGAGCACATAGCTGCGCTCTACCCTGGTGCGAGCCCCGATAACGTGCTGGTCACCGCCGGGTGCGCCGAGGCCAATTTCATCGCTTTCCAGACCCTTCTCGCAGCGGGGGACGAGATGGCCATGATGCTGCCCAACTACATGCAGATCTGGGGCATCGCCCACAACTACGGCGTGGAACTCAGATCATTTCATCTCCAGGAGGATCGGGGATGGGCTCCTGACCTGGACGAGCTGAACGACACTATCTCGGAGAGGACGAAGCTCATCGCTGTCTGCAATCCGAACAACCCCACAGGCTACATTCTTACTGAGGCGGAGATGGATACGATCGTGGCCGCTGCCTCTCGGGCTGGAGCCTGGCTCCTGGCTGACGAGGTCTACCGCGGCGCGGAGCGGCTGACCGACACTCAGACGCCTTCGTTCTGGGGGCGGTACGACAAGGTGCTGGCTATGGGCAGCTTGAGCAAGGCCTACGGCCTGCCAGGGCTGCGGATTGGATGGGTTGTGGGGCCAACGGACATCGTGGACGAGATGTGGGCTTGGCACGAGTACATCACCATCAGCGCTACCATCCTGGCCAACAAACTGGCGGCTTTTGCCCTGTCGCCCGAAGTGCGGCCCCGCCTTATCCAGCGGACCCGCGATTATATCCGCCGGGGCTTTCCCATCTTCGACGGATGGCTGGAGAGCCACGAGGGGGTCTTCTCTCTGGTCCCATCTCAGGCGGCAGCTATCGCCTTCCCTCGCTATCATCTCGACGTCAACTCGACCGAGCTGGTGGAGCGTCTGGTTCACGAGAAGAGCGTGCTCATCGTGCCAGGGGATCATTTCGGCCTCGATCACTGCTTGCGGATCAGTTTCGGCTTGCCGCCTGACTATCTCCGAGCGGGGCTGGATCGCATCCACGAGTTGATCGTTGAGTTGCGGGAATGAAAACGGGTCGACCCGCCCCATTTTGCGAAATCGGCGGTTTGTGGTATGATTAGCAGGCGCGTCGCCGCGACTGAGGGGAAGCCTCAGTCGCCTTTTTTGTGAGCCACTGGCAAACGTGGAAGTTCGAGCACCCTCAGACGTCATCCGAATTGCCGCGTCTGGGGGTGCTGATGCAATGATGCAATGTACAACGATCTGAGTTAGAGTGCGTTGCCGCGCCGTATCGAGAGAGGTGCTATGTCTGACAACAACCAAGCGGTCTATCTGACTCCTGAAGGATTGCGAAAACTGCGAGAAGAACTGGACTACCTGTGCAATGTGCGCAGGCCTGAGGTTGCCCGCCACATCCATGATGCCAAGGCCGAAGGTGACATCTCGGAGAATGCGGGTTACGATGAGGCGAAGCGCGAACAAGCCTTCCTAGAAGGGCGCATTCTTACCGTGGAGGCTATGCTGCGCCACGCCGTGGTGATCGAGAGCAGTTCCTCAGAGTATGTGACCCTTGGCTCCCGGGTGACCATCCGCGAGCGAGGCAGCGACGAGTTGGAGACATATCTCATCGTCGGCTCGGCCGAAGCGGACCCCAGCAATGGCCGCATTTCCAACGTGTCGCCCATGGGGCAGGCCCTCATGGAGCGCGCTGCCGGTGATGAGATCGTGGTGAACACGCCCAGCGGCGAGCTGCATTTTGAAGTGGTGAGTGTCGAGGAAGGTGAGGGCAAGGCGGCGTAGGCCGCAGGTGCTTTCTTCTGTCGGAAGAGCCAAAGGAGTGACCGGTGAGCGACATCTTGAGTGAGCAGGAACAGGTTCGGCGGGAGAAGCTGGCGCGCCTGCGCGAGGCAGGCGTAGACCCCTATCCGGCTCGCAGCCAGCGCAGCCATACTATCGCTCAGGCGCTCCAGCTTTTTGAGGCGGGCGACCTGGCTGAGGATGAGGTTCTTGCCCTGGTGGGCCGGCTGAAGACGGTGCGCGTCATGGGCAAATCCTCCTTTGCGCACATCGAGGATGGCAGCGGGCGCGCTCAAATCTACCTGCGCCGCGACGAAGTGGGTCTACAATCGTTTGAGATGTTCACGAAGCTGCTGGACATCGGCGACTTCGTGGAGGTGCAGGGGCCGATGTTCCGCACCCGCACAGGCGAAGTCACTCTGCGCGTGCGGCAGCTTGCCCTGCTAAGCAAGGCGCTGCATCCTCTGCCCGACAAGTGGCACGGCCTCAAGGATGTGGAAACCCGTTATCGCCAGCGATACCTGGACCTGATCGCCAACCCCGAGGTGCGCCAGGTTTTCGTTACCCGCGCTCGCATCGTCAGCGGCTTGCGGCGATACCTGGACGACCATGGCTTCTTGGAAGTAGAAACCCCCATCTTGCAGCCGATCTACGGCGGCGCGGCGGCTCGTCCTTTCCTCACCCATCATCAGCAATTGCATCAAGACCTCTACCTGCGCATCTCCGACGAGCTGTATCTGAAGAGGCTCATCATTGGTGGCTTCGAACGGGTGTACGAGATCGGCCGCGACTTCCGCAACGAGGGTGTCAGCTTCAAGCACAACCCAGAGTTCACCCAGCTGGAGTTCTACGAGGCCTACGCCGACTATCATGGTGTGATGCGCCGCGTTGAGGAGATGATCGTCTTCGTGGCGGACGAGGTGCTGGGCGGACGTCAGTTGGTCTACGAGGGCCACGAGATAGACCTGAGCCCGCCCTGGCGGCGGCTGCCGCTGCGCCAGGCCATCCTGGACGCCACGGGCATTGACTACGAAGCCTATCATGACGCGCCCAGCCTGGCAGCGGTCATGCGGGAGAAGCTGGGCATGCAGCCTGATCCCAAGTCCAGCCGCGGCAGGTTGATTGACAGCCTGCTGGGCACGCACGTGGAGCCCGACCTCATCCAACCAACTTTCATCACGGACTACCCGCGAGAGATCTCCCCGCTGGCCAAAGCGTCGCCGGATCGGCCAGGTGTCGTCGAGCGCTTCGAGTACTTCATCGGCGGCATGGAGATGGGCAACGCTTTCAGCGAGCTGAATGATCCCATCGATCAACTGGAGCGGTTCAAGGAACAGGGGCGTGCGCTCAAGGCGGGAGATGAGGAGGCTCATCCCGTGGACGAGGACTACGTGCGGGCGCTGAGCTATGGCATGCCTCCCACCGGCGGCTTCGGCACAGGGGTTGATCGGCTGACCATGCTCTTCACTGACAAAGAGTCCATCCGCGAGGTCATCCTCTTCCCTCATCTGCGCAGCAAGGAATAACACGGCGTCACTTTGCCGGAAGCCCCGCTCCGTGGTACAATGAAGCCTGTGCCCCTGTAGCTCAGAGGATAGAGCAGCGGTTTCCTAAACCGTTTGCCGCAGGTTCGAGTCCTGCCAGGGGCGTTTGGTGTGCTGTGTGGCTAGAGACCGAGACCAGTGAAGGACACCTCGATGTCTAGCACGTGACCCGGCGGAAGGCCGATTGAGGGCGTGATTCGAATCGGATGATCCGCGGGTCGCGCTGACAAAGGACAAGACCCCGCCGAGTGGTCTGCACTCGGCGGGGTCTCGTGTTATCGTTACCCACTCAGGTGCTCTCACTACCTGGGCCACGCTCTGGGATGTGAAAGCATCGTCAGGGCAGTTTGGTTCTGGGCTATTCTACTAGCTATTGGCGATCAGATCCTTGTACCGCTTGATTATCGTCTTGGATTGCGCAACCGCTAGCTTCGTTTCGGCTTGAGCCGCCTGACCTACCGGATCACGCTGGTTCTGCAACTCGCCATCATTGAACTCATATAGCTCGAGGCAGTCGACATACGAATCGTGGGTCAAGCATGAATGCTCAGCCGCCGTGATCTCTGCTTGGCACGCCAACCTTTGCGGATCACTGCTTATCCAGCGATGGATACGGGAGTTGATGAGGAAGCCCATTGGATTGGTGTCTCTACATACGATGACAACAAGCTTATCCTTGGGGTTGGGTCTAGTGTGCCGACAAGCCGGAACCCAGTAGATATGCCATGGCTGGGCCTGAGGACTCATGATGATCAGTCCGCGTGCCTATTTGCTAGGTAGTGGATCAAATCCTCAGCGTGTTCAAGCTGCTCAGCAATGAGTTCGACCTTGATTGGAACACTACTCGTATCGCCGCGGGCTGCCCAAGCTTTCTGCCATGCTTGGTCATGGCTATCTTGCTTCCTCTTCCAGAATGGGACATTGCCATACATCTGGATGCTCTTGTCCAAGCATTCAATGTCCGATTCACTGAACCAGTCAAGATCCGGTTCGCGAAGAGGGATCACATGATAACCCTTCACTTCAAACCCATGCTCTTTGGTGTGAGCACCCTGCTTCATCAAATCGTACGTCTTGGAAGGAACAGGGCCAAGTTCCATGGCATAATAGTCGTCCCCAGAAATGAAACGGCCATACGTTTCTAGACTGGTCTTGTCTGCAAAGTAGAGCAGCTTGTTGATGCTGTGGAATGTAGGATCCGTGATCCTCTCTGCTAAGTAGATAATCGCTTCAATTGCCTTTTGTCTGTTGAACTCAAAGGTGATATCCGACATAGCGCATCTCCCCCTCTTCTCAAGTCACGTGATGGCGCTGTCAAGAGTCCACATTGCTTCCGTATTGGCGAGGATTTGCAAGCACCTGGTTGCGCCCCTATCCTAGCACATCGAAGTCTGTTTGTCAAACACGTTCCCTGACCTCACAGGGCAATCCTATCCAATCTGGGAGCGTAACAACGTGTGTTTCAGAGTGAAAAGGTCACGGTGACGGCGTCAAATGCCCCTTTGCGCTGATTCGCAGCCTGAGATTCGTCACCCCAAGCGACCGATGGGATTCTAGAATCCAGTTTCTTTGTTCATGGCGTGGACTTGCGAGCATCAGCGACACGGGGGCCAGTCGGGGCGGTCGGGTGTGAGCCTACCCTCACCCCGCCACGCACAGCAGCATCATAGTCACAAATGGCAGCACACCCAGGCTACGGCGCGCTGACCCAGCATCATCAGCCGACCCCTAGCCCCGACGAGAGCTGATGGCCACTCACCTTGTGCCCTGGGGTGCTACCCTGCGCGTGCTTGAGTTGCTTCACCAGCCACCGCCATTGATATGGAACGGGATATGGAACGGGCTACAGCGGTTTCTTCAGGGACACGGACAGGGTAGTCTTGGATCAGAACTGCAGCCGGAATGCCGAGTCCCTCTTCAAGCTTCCGTATCATCCCTAGCGTTAGACGCCGCTTGCGATTCAGTATCTCAGAAACGCGAGCTCGAGTGCCGATGTAGGGTTCCAAGTCGTGTCGCGTCAGACCGCGGCTCTCAATGCAGTATTCGATGGCGTCAATAGGGTCGGGCAGTGGTATCGGGTG
>CBDURC010000173.1:0-6588 GCA_965369635.1 uncultured Anaerolineales bacterium
AGGTGGCCAGCTTTATCTTCCCTGAACCGGGTACCAACATCTCCGAACACTTCAAACTGCGCAAGGGAGACGTCGAGTCCGCCTGGCCCAGGTGCGCCGCTATCGTGGAGGGCACCTTCCGCCTGCCCCCGATCCAGCACGTGCCGCTCGAGCCGCACATATCGGTGGCCCTCTGGGAGCCATCGGGGCAGGTAACGCTGTGGACCAGCACGCAGTCACCCCACGCTCAGCGCGATCTGATCGCCCAAAGCATCAATATCCCGCACGGCAACCTGCGGGTAGTGTCTCCCTACGTCGGCGGCGGGTTCGGTGGCAAGGCAGGCGTAACGATGGAGGCGTGCGCGGTGGTTCTGGCGCGGGCGGTCAAGGGGCATCCGGTCAAGCTGCGCCTGACGCGCGAGGAGGAGTTCGTGTGCACGACGATGCGCCAGAGTCTGGTAGCGCACACCAAAATCGGCTGCGACGCCGAGGGCAACCTGCAGGCCATGGAGACCCAGTATCACTTCGGCGGCGGTGCCTATAACGACTACGGCGTCAACGTCATCCGCGCCGCCGGCTACTCCTGCACCGGTCCTTACGACATCCCCAACGTCAAGGGCGATTCCTACTGCGTCTACACCAACCTGCCCATCGGCGGGCCGATGCGCGGCTTCGGCATGCCTGAGATCCACTGGGGCATCGAGCAGATCATGGATCAACTGGCCGAGAAGATCGGGATGGACCCCGCTGAGTTCCGGCGTCGCAACTGCGTCACGACAGGCGATATCATCCTGACCGGGATGGAGATGCCCGCCATTGACCTGGTGGCCTGCATTGACAAGGTCACCGAGGCCATCAACTGGTCCGACCGTAGGGGCATGGTCTCCCCGCCCGCTTCCGCGCCCCACAAGAAACGCGGCAAGGGCCTCGCCATCATGTGGAAAGCCCCGGCCATGCCGCCCAACCCCGGCAGTTCGGCCATCGTGCGCTTCAACGAGGATGCCACGCTCAACGTCGAGATCGGGGCCCAGGAACTGGGGCAGGGTTCCTTCACCGTGGCGGCCCAGATGGCGGCCCATGCCCTGGGCGTGCCCTACGAGTGGGTGCGCGTCTCGGCCCCGATAGACACCAGGTACAGCCCCTACGAGTGGCAGACGGTAGCCAGCCGCATCACCTGGACGATGGGCAACGCCGTAAGAGCCGCCGCCGAGGATGCCAAGCGGCAGATCCTGGAGATCGTGGCGGAGCACTGGGGCGAAGACCCCGACGATCTGGACATCAAGAACGGCAAGGTCATCTCGTATAAATCCGAAGAAGAACAGCCGCTCAAGGGCATGGTCATCTACGGTCTGCCCAACGAGAACTTCGAGGGGTGGAAAGGCGGACCCATCGTCGGCCAGGGCAAGTTCATGCCCACCTACGTCACCAACCTGGATTTCGAGACCGGCCAGGGCACCCGCGCTGTGGTACACTACACTGTCGGCGCGCAGGCGGTAGACCTGGAGGTGGATACCGAGACCGGCCAGGTTGAGATCCTCAAGATCGCCAGCGCCTACGACGTGGGCAAGGCCATCAACCCCGACCTGGTCCTGGCGCAGATCGAGGGCGGCGCGGTTCATGGCATGAGTTCGGCCTTCGAGGAGCTCAAGTTCGACGAGCAGGGCCAGCCCCTCAACACCAGCTTCGTGGACTACCGCATCATAACGGCTGTGGATGCGCCTGGGGAGATCCTAGGAGACTTCGTGGAGACGCCTTTGGAAGACGGGCCGTGGGGCGCAAGGGGCGTGGGCGAACACGTGATGGTGCAGACCGCGCCGGCGATCGCCAACGCCATCAGCGACGCCCTGGGCATTCGCTTCAACGACCTGCCTCTTTCGGCGGAGAAGATCTTTCTGGCACTCCAGGAGAAAAAAGGATAGGCGAAACTCTACCGCGTGCTAGCAAGGGGCGTCTCGCCCCTTCTCAGCCAGTGCAGAGAGCCAGGACGGGGAGAGGATGCCTCTCACCAACAGGAGAGAACATCTTCCGCGGGGCGGCCAGACGCATCGCCGCCCCGTTTGTCGTTTGCCGAGGCCTCGGCTATAATGCCGGCGGAGGGTGAAACAATGGCCGAGAAACCGAATGCCGAGCAGCGAAGAGTGCAAGAAAGCGGGGCGGCTTACGTGGTCGAACAAAGGACGCAGCCGCTCCCTCTGGGAGATGAATTATTGAGCGTGGTGAGAGGGTTGCCGGAAGAGAAGGCGCAGGAGGTACTTGACTTCGCCCACTTCCTCAGTTGGCGGCAGACCCGCGCCAAGATGCCGCGTGCAGAGGAGAAGCCCAAACAACTCTCACTGGCAGAGCTCAAACAGCGTATAGGCCAACGTTCGGCAGAGTTGGCAGACGTACCGAGCGAGCAAGCCATGGTGAACTTTCGTCAGACCTTGGAAGAAATCCGCCAGGAAGCCATCGAAAAGGGCATTGCCATTGACAGTCCAGAGGAACTGGAGCTAGAGAGTTGCTCAACTGTTGCGTGTAGTGCTCGACACGAACGTCTACGTTGCCGCCGTGCTCACCTCCAGTGCCACCAGCCCCACCGCCGAGTTGCTGCGCCGCTGGACAGATGGCGAGTTCGTCCTCCTGGTAGCTGATCCGATCCTTGAGGAAATCACTGAGAAATTGCACGAGAAAGGTATCTCGCCGGAGCAAACGACCGAGTTAGTCAGCAGTCTGAACCAATACGCTCAAATAGTCGCTCTTGAGGAAGTTCCAGCGGTCGTGGTTGCCGATCCCGACGATGACGTGATCCTGGCCTGCGCCACCAACGGCGGCGCCGACTACCTGGTCACTTACGACTCACACTTGCTCGATCTGGGCGAAGAGTACCAGGGCATCAAGATCGTCAAAGCACTTTCCTTCCTCTGGAAGCTGCGCGGCGACGAACCACCTGGCGATATCGCGGAGAACTGAGCGTTCGTACAAGACAGATTGAGGAGAAGAACGACGCGACCAGTGCACCAATCGACCAACAACAAGGAGATGTATCATGAAACGACCTGACGGAGTCAACCTGATCGCTGTCTACCATCTCGTGATGAGTGTCCCGTTCTTCATCGGCAGTTGCGCCATCGTAGTCTTCGCCATGGCGCCTGTCCTGATGGAAGCCGGTGGGCCAGATGCCTTCTGGGCGCTGTTCGGCATCGGCATCGGCCTCTTCTTCTGCGCGCTCTTCGCCATCGCCTTCCTGCTGGTTGCCATAGGACTATGGAAGTTGTGGCCCTGGGCCCGCTGGGCGGCCATCGTGCTGGCCGTATTCATGCTGCCCGCCTTCCCCATCTGGACGGCCATCAGCGTGCTGATCATCTGGTACCTGCTGCAGGACGAGGCAAAGCAGGCCTTCGGCGCGGCGTGATCCCGTAGTATCCAACGCTGGCCGCTTTTCCGACAAGCAGCAAGAGGGGACGCTGCCATCTGAGCGCGTCCCTGTTTGCCCGTGTTCCATGAAAAGTGTCTGGTGCTGAAAGAGCCTAAGGATTTTCGAAACCCCTATGGTCTGAGCACCCCACGAACGAATTCGTGGTCTGCTACTCAAAACACGTTGGAAACATGTTGATCGCCTATCGCAGTCCCAAGCTTGTTCGGGTTTACTGCGCTACCCTCGACAAGTTGAGGACTCCGGCCCAAAGGCCCCACCGATATCCAAAGCGCGCTGCAAACGTGTTTCTAATACGTTTGCAACAGCGGCTATCGAATTCGTTCGATGGCTCATTCGATGGCGATGACAGGGGATGGCAGGGGATGGCATGAAATGGCACGTTGGTACCCGGCATGCAGAAACGTCTCTACGGTTATCTGGGGATTGGCCTCCTGATAATGGCTGCCCTGTTGATCTGGCACTGGCGCTGGAGTGCGCTTGTGCCTGCCGCCACGCCCACGCCTGCCCCACTTGCCTCACCCACTCCAACGCCATCCTCGACAACACAGGTACCCACGCCGACGGTTGCCTCCACACCATCGCCCACGGCCACGGCCACGGCAACCCATACACCCTCTTCTGTTTTGAGAGAGATGGTCTGCGCAGAGATTGACTGCGACTGCGCAAGGCTGAAAGAACATGATGTGAGAAGATACGACCCAGGCCCTCGGCCTGAGCTCAAGCCAAAGGCTCCCTCTGTACTTTCGCTGCCCACACCTACAGAAGGGGCCTCAGCAGGAACCGCGATAGCTGCAGCGATTGGTGACACTCCTCAGCCAATGCCTGCTTCATCGCAGGCGAGTCAGCCAACAGCCAAAGGCGAGCGGCTTTTCCTGGCCAACTACTTCCCCTGGTACGACGCCGACGGCTGGGACGACTGTAACCTCTGCGACCAGCCGCAGCAGGCCTATGGCTCCGACGACCCCGCCGCTATCCGCCGCCACGTCCAACAGGCACTCGAAGTCGTACTGGACGGTTTCACCAGCCAATGGCTGGCTACCGGCGACCGCACCGATGACAACTTCGCCCAATTGCTGGAGCAATCCCGCGGCACCGGTTTCCGCTCTACCATCGTCTTCTCGCGCCACGTGCTGCCCGACGGCCATTCCCAGGCCACCATCGTGGAAGCGCTGCGCTACGTGATGACGACCTACGCCAGCCATGCCAATTTCCTGAACGTGCGCGGGCAGCCGGTCGTCTTCTTCACCGACGTGTACCGCGTTCCCGTCCAGGCGGGGCAGAGCCCGCAGGATGCCTGGAACAGCATCCGCAGCCAGGTAGACCCGAACAGAACGGCCTTGTGGATCGCCGAAGGACTGGATGCTTCGTACCTGGCGGTCTTCGATGGACTGTACGTGCACAAGATCACCCACGCCGCCTATCCCGACGATTATGTCAAGGCTTCCCGTTGGGCCAGCCAGGTGCGAGCCTGGGCTCAGCGCAGCGGCCAGCCCAAGATCTGGGTGGCCACCATCTCGCCAGGCTGGGACGATACCCGCGCCGGCTGCCAGCCCGATCTGCGCGTGCCCACTCAACCCCATTGCAGGGATCGAGAGGATGGAGCCTTCTATCGGGCCACCTTCGCCAGCGCACTGCAAAGCCAGCCCGAATGGATCTGGGTTCACAGCTTCAACGAATGGGTGGAGTGCAGCCACATCGAGCCCAGCGCAGCCTATGGCGACCTATACATGCAATTGACGCGGGAGTTCGTCCAGCAGTTCAAGAACCCCTGAGGTGGCACCCCCACATATCCAATACCCAGTATCCAATACCCAACACGCACCACCATGCCAAGACGTCCCTTCAGAACAACAGCAAAACGACTGCCACAGGATTTGTTGAGGACACACCCCACCATGCACATCGGCGTACTGACACATAACTACCCCCGCTTCCGGGGCGATTTCTCGGGCACCTTCGTGGAGGCACTGAGCGAAGAGTTGGTCACCCAGGGCCAACGGGTGACGGTGCTCGCTCCCTGGGACCCTGCCTACGCGCGGCATCCAGACGATCACGGCGTGCACCTGAAGCTGTACCGCTACGCGCCGCTGGCGTCATGGCACCGCTTGGGCTACATGCGCACCATGCAGGCGGACGTGGCCATGCGGAGCGAGACCTACTGGCTGGCCCCGCTGCTCTTCGGGTGTGGCTGGCAGGCCATTGACCGCTGGGCCCGCCGCGCCCGCCCCGACGTGCTGCACGCCCATTGGGCGCTCCCGAATGGCTTCCTCGGCGCGTTGGTGAGCCGCCGGCTGGACATCCCGCTGGTCGTCTCCATCCCCGGTTCCGATGCGTTGGTGGCCGGCCAGAACCCCCTCTTCCGCTGGATGACCCGTTTCGCCTTCGACCAGGCGGGGCTGATCACCGCCAATAGCCACTCCTTGCGCGACTTGGCCGCGCAGCGGCTGGGCGCCGACCCCGCCAAGTTCGACCTCATCATCTACGGCGTAGACCCCAAAATGCTGCAACCTTCGGACGTGGGTGTGGCGGAACTGCGCCAGCGGCTGCACATCCCACCACAAGCCGTCATCTTCCTCGCCGTGGGCCGTATGGTGTACAAAAAAGGCTTCAACGTCCTGCTCAAGGCGATCTCCATGCTCGGAGCGTCCAACACGCACATCGTGCTGATCGGCGAAGGAGACCTGTGGGAGAAATGGCAGGCGCTGGGGCTGAAGCTGGGCATTGACGAGCGTTTGCACTGGGTGGGCAATGTGCCCCGCGACGAAATCGCCATCTACTACAACCTGGCCGATGTGCTGGTGATGCCCTCGGTCACTCGGCCTGCAACGGGGCTCAGCGTCTGTGTGCTGGACGCCATGGCCTGCGGCAAGCCCATCATCGGTTCGGACGCGGCAGGCAATCCGTTGGTGGTGCGCACTGGCGTCAACGGCTTCATCGTGCCGGAGGGACACGCCGCAGCGCTGGCGGCTGCGCTGGCGCTACTGACATCGGACCCCGAACGGCGGCAGCGCATGGGCCATGCCAGCCGGCGTCTCATCGAAACCGAATTCGGCTGGCCGCATCTGGCGCGGCGCTACATCGAGCACTTCGAGAGGTTGGTGCATCGGTAGATTGGTAGATTTGTACATTGCTTGCCGGCCTCCACACACGTCCACCAGTCTACCGGTTTCCCAATCTACCAGCACCCCGACTTG
>CBDURC010000174.1:0-6506 GCA_965369635.1 uncultured Anaerolineales bacterium
CTCACTCCCGCAGTCTGGGGTCAATGAAACGGTAGGCGATGTCCAGCAGCAGGTTGATGCCCAGGAAGGTCAACCCCAGCGCCAAGGCCAGAGTGACGACGACATTGGTCTGGCCGGCGCGGATAGCTTCCAGCAAGCGGTTGCCCAGACCGGGCCAACCGAAGAAGTATTCCACCACGGGCAGGCTACCCAAGGAGAAGCGTAGCGAGATACCGGCGGCGGTGAGCACTGGCACAGCCGCGTTGCGCAGAGCGTGCCCGTTGAGCACCTGGCGCAGGCTCAACCCTTTGGCCCAGGCGGTGCGGATGTAATCCTCCCTCAGCACGGTGGACAGGGTGACGAAGGCCACGCGGGTTATGTAGGCCAGCGGCCGGGCGGCCAACACCAGCGATGGAAAGAGCATGTGCCGCCAGTCCCAACCGAAACCGCCGGTGAACGCCAGGCGTAACTGGAACATCTGTAGACTCTTGATGTTGGCTATCTGCAGCAGCATGGCGGCAAAAAAGGTGGGCGTGGAGATGCCCAGCACTGTGAGAGTGAGGAGCAAAAAGGAAAACGGGGAATGCTGCCGCAGGGCGGCCAGCGTGCCGGCAATCAGTCCCAGAGCGACGGCCAGCAGCAGCGACGCACCCAGCAGCCCCAGGCTCTTGGGGTAAGTAGCACGCAGTATCTCCCGCACTTCGACATTGCGTTTGCCCTGTCGCACGATGCCGAAGTCGCCATGCACCACTTGCTCGACGTATTGTCGGGTCTCCCGGACAGCGGCGCGGGCGTGGCGGAGCACATCATAGTCAGGCAGAGCAACGGTGGAGTTGCGCGCCATGCGCATGCCCACGAAGACGAAGAAGATGATGGCCAGGGCGACAATGACTATAAAGGACAGACGGCGAGCGATGAAACGGAACATGGTTGGGTGGCTATATTTTCCTCAATCACGTAGTCGGATAATCTGCGATAGGCGATGCGTGATGCGTGATACGTGATGCGTGCGGGCGACTGTCTGTTACACCGTTGACAGAAACGAAAGGTTCAGGTCATTGCCTCTGCCTGCTTGCCTATCTACCAATCTACCAATCTACCAGTCTCCCAATCTACCAATTTCCCAACCCCCAATCTACCAAGCTCCATCACCTGATGCGGGCACCGAAAATCTCCCCCGCCCGCACATTGAAGCTGACGCCATCCACGGCGGCTAAGGAGTCGAACTGCTTGCCTAAGTTGACAACCTGGACAGCGTATTCGTCCATGTCCACTCGGGCACTTGACAAGATCGTGCTGACGTTGTATTCTGTGGATTATTGACGACCGGGCCGGCACGATCAGGCCTCGGATGCAGTTCCCACCGATGCAAGGAGACCCAATGATGCGCTTTTGGGCTGACCTACTGACCGCTTCACGGTTGATTCTCTCGGCTGTTATCTTGCGCTTGGGCTTCACCGCCGGTGCCAATGCCTTGGACACCGTGACCCTGTGCATCCTGCTCGGCTGGACCACCGACACGATGGACGGCCACGTTGCCCGGCGCGACCGCAGCGGTCGCCAGACTTGGCTCAGCCGCAATGACGTGACCGTAGACACCATCTTCGTGGTCTCTGGTCTGCTCTACCTGGCGCTGGCCGGGTTCGTCCCCTGGGGACTCTCTCTGGCTTACCTCTCCATTGGCGGGCTCTTGTTGCTCCTCTTCCGCGCTCGCTCGCTGGTCATCGCCCTGGAAGCGCCATTGGCCATCTTGCCCGCCATCGTTGCCTTCGCCGAGAGACCACCATTGGGCTGGGCTTTCGTCGGCTGGGCTGGCGTCGCCTTCCTCTTCGACCGCCGCCGCTTCTTCTTCCGGCTGCGCCTCTTCGGCAGCGGCTGGCGGCAGGCGCTGCGCCGTTCGTCTGCTCCCGCTTCGCCAGCTTCTCTCCACGCTCAGACCACCCAGGACAGCGAAGGCGAGCCGTAGAAGTGTAACCGGAACGGCCCAGCGCGGATTCGAGGGGTAACCGCTATCCTGCACGCATCACGTGCCGCGTGTCGCGTGTTCCGTACAGCGCCTCTCTTGCAGTCGCTTGCGGAACTCGGTCAGCCGGGCGAAATGCAGGAGTTGATCGATACGCTCCTTCCGCTCCCGTCCTCGCACGCCGCAGACATCCGCGAAGAAGCCCAGATTCTACGTACCGCAGCATCGTAACGCTGACAGGAGAGTCTGTCAAACCACGCGGCGAAAAGCAAGAGCGGGGCGCCAGATATCTGACGCCCCGCTCCGTTCGTTTCACAAGCGGTGGAATCTACCAGCGATCTCGACGGCCGCCGCCTCCGCCGCCAAAGTCCCGTGACCGCTCACGACGCGGCCGTGCCTCAGCCACCGTGATCTCCCGACCGTCCAGCGTGCTGCCGTTGAACTCACTGATGGCCTTCTCTGCCTCAGCTACTGTGGTCATTTCCACGAAGCCAAAGCCCTTCGACCGGCCTGTGTAACGGTCGCGAATCGCCTCCGCCGACACCACCGTGCCCGCGGTGCTGAACAGCTCGCGCAACCCATCGTCCGTCGTGTCGTAGGATAGGCCGCCTACGTAAAGTCTCTTATTCATCTATCATTCCTTCCTTTCGTGTTGCTGATTGCTGATCGTTGTGGGTGACAACCTCGGTCTACGCAGCCCGACAGTTGTTACCAGTCTAGTTTGGTCACTTCGGCGGCCTGAAGGCCCTTGGGGCCCTGATTGACGACGAACTCTACGCGTTCGCCCTCTTCCAGGTTGCGAAAGCCACTGCCCTGGATCTCAGAGTAGTGGACAAACACATCCGGCCCATCCTCCCGTGCGATGAAGCCATAGCCCTTGGATGCGTTGAACCACTTGACCGTGCCCTGAATGCGCTCGCTCATGTGCATACCTCCTTCCCTTCCCTTCCAAATTCTGTAGGCGAGGGCGGACCTGCCACGGTCAATAACAAACCGCCGCCAGGCCTGGTAAAGCTAGGACCTGACGGCGATGAATCACACCCGGACAGACGCTTCCCTTCAACCTGCACACGCACTGTAACACAGATACAAGTACTTGTCAAATCCGCCACTCCAGGCGTTTGCCGAAGCGGACAGCGGCCAGTATCAGTATTGCCGTCTGTGTGCGATGCGCCTACCGTTCCTCGTCCAATGACTGCCCCAGGCTGCGCATCCCGCGCAGGAAGTTGGGCACTGTCTCGTTCGGAAAGCGGGGCCAGGTCACGACCAGCGCCAGGACAAGCCAGGCCACGGCGATAACACCTTGCAGCAACGCATGGCGCAGCGCCATGTAGAGCATCAGGCCATAGGGGGGAGCCTGAACGGCCCAGCCAACGTGGACTGAGCGGAAGTACCATAGCAGAGCGACAGAGACTGCCAAGTAGGCCATCCCTGCCCAAAGGGGGACGAAGCCGGCGAGGGTCAGGTAGCCCAACACGCCGGTAGCTACGCTCATGTCGGCCTGCAGATCGAGCGTGCCCACCCAGGTCTGCCGCCCTGACCGATCGCGCCGGGCAAGCGGCCCATCCAGCAGGTCTGTGGCCCAGGCTAAGATGAGAACCGCCGCCGCGGCCGGCAACGCCTCGTTACGGCCGGTCACGCCCAACCAGAGAATCAATAAGGCCAGAAGAAAGCGCGAAACGGTGAGCGTATCGGCAATGGTCTTGACTCGAATCATATGGCTCCTCCTTTCTGCTGTTTGGTTACGATTGGACTGAAGTGAAGTAGCTCGCAACCATCATAGCAAAAGGCGCAGGTTCTGTCAAGAAGGAATGAGAGGCACGGGCTGCACATCCGGATTGGAACGGAATGCAGAGTCTCCGACTTTGCCGCAGCGTCCTGAGCTTATCGAAGGGTATTGTTGGAGACGACCCACTCCACTATCCGATCACTATTCACCGACCGGGATCGCAGGCAGGTAGACGTACGAGGGAATGCAACGGGTCTCATCGCCTAGAGCAGCGTCGAGAAGCTGCCATTCGGCGAGGAAAGCCTGGGCCAGCGGGCGGCTGCGGATGATGAGCAAGTTCTCGTCGTTCTTGTCCACTGCCGAACTGCTCCAGTTGAAGGAGCCTAACACCACGCGCGGATCGTCACCATCCGCATCTATGACCATCATCTTGTGGTGCATCTTGCCACCGAAGTTCTCGATCTTTGTGGACACGCCGGCCAGGCAAAGCTGACTGACCCGTGAGTAGCTGCTGGTCGTCATCAACCAGTCCCAGATACCCTCCACCAGCACGCCCGCCTGGTGTCGCTCCAGCAAGGCAGCGGTCAGATCGCGGGAGGTGAAGCTGAAGATGGCGAAGCGAATGCTCTCCTCTGCCTGGGTCACGGCGCTCAGCAGCGCCTCGTCTGGATCATCTGTGGGGCTGAAGTAGCTCTTCACCGTCTGGTCGGCGAAGCGGAAACGATGGGTCGTGTTGTCCTCCTTGTCCTTGCCGAAGCGTTGCCCATCCCACATCTCCAGGAACTCCGCCTGATAGGTGAGGGCCAGGTGAGGGGAATCGACAAGCACTGAATCGTTGTGATTGTAAGTGAAGCCGGTGTCGGTCATGTTCGTGGAGCCCGTCCAGACCCAGCGCCCATCCACGATGAAGAACTTGTTGTGCATGATGCCTGATTTGCCGTCAGGGATGAGCCAAATGCCCGCCGCCTCCAGCGCCTGGAAGTGGGGACGGTAGCGGTCCTCGGCATAGGCACCGTCGTCGCAGACCAAACGCACCCGCACGCCGCGGTTGTGGGCAGCGATGAGTGCATCGCACACGCTGACCCGATCGACGCCGTACAACGCACCATCAATGGACTCGCCAGCATTGCCCAACAGCGTCAGCAGGGCCTGCTCCATGATCGTGGGCTCTGGGGAGGGACCCTCAGCGGCGATGTTGTCAGTGAAGTAGGGTGTGATGTCCACAGGCCCGAAGTCGGGAGTCTCACCGACGCTGTTCTCGGGCAAACCGTCGGTCGGACCGGTCTGCCAGCTCGTGGGCCAGGTGCCCGGCCAGTCGAGAGCGACGCGCTGCATCGTGGCGTGACTCTCCCGGTCGCCAGCGTACCAGCGATCCACAGCGTCCACCAGCAACCCATCCTGGTCCCGCAGGATCAGCGTCTCGCCGTCATTGGACAGCACGCCGGTGTAAACAAGGTCGGCGGTCACGCCGGGCACGGCCTCATCGTTGCTCCGCTCCAGCAGGAAGTGGGCCCCAGCTGAGATGGTGCCGTTGAGCGTGATGGTGGGCGAGCCATCGGCAGCAGTCAGCGTCCAGCCTTCCAGCGAGATGTCGCGGCTGCTGGTATTGCGCAACTCGATCCATTCGGCATTGGCCGACGCGGTGGAGCCCATCCAGGCCATCTCGTTGAGCACCACGCGACGCAGCGCAGCCTCGGGAGCAATCGGCTCCGCCCAGATGGAGACGATGGGCAGAGCCAACAGCAGGGCCAGCAGCAACAACTGCCAACGTCCACCACAGACTCGCCTTCTCGCTACCCAGAACCATCGTCGAGATATCAGTGCAAACTTCATCGTCTTCACATCTCCCCCCTCGTGATTCGCTTGATGCCGCATGTGCCGTGTCACGACGAAGTCTGTAATCTGCTCACTCTCTCATCTGCCTTCCGGTCAGCGCCAGAAACACGTCTTTCAGAGTCGGCTGCTCTGTGCGCAGGTTGCGGACGCGGATGCCGGCTGACTCCAGCCCGTTCACCACCCGGCCGACGAACCGCTCGCCTTGGCCGTAGACCACCACTCGCTCACCATCCTGCTCCACGCCTCCTGCTGCGCCATGGCCGCCTGGCTACGCCACGCGGCCATTTTGTCGCCGTCCGCCTATCTCACAGCCATGCTAGGTGGATGAGAGAGACGAGGCGAAGTACTCAGTCGCTGCTTCTTGCAGCAGTACCCAGAACGTGTAGATGCCGATGGCTGTTCCCAGGGGGAAGTTCACCAGGCCCAGGAAGCCCACGACCATGGCCAGTATCCGGCCCCACGTCCTTCGCCGCAGCAGTCCATATCCGGCCACAATGCCTGGTATGCCCAGGACAACGAGTAGCGCGCCAACGGTGGTCCCAACGATGCCGAGTATCGTGGTGGCCTCGGGATCACCTGTGGCAGCACCGATGCCCCATAGCAAGGCGAAGACGAAGCAGCCCAGCAAGAACATGATGGCGTTGCCCACGATGTGCAGCCAACCCAGGACGGTGACGTGCTGCTGCAACTGTTGTTCGTTCAACTGATTCATTCTGTACCTCCAGTTTCTAGTAGTTGATGTTCGGTGCTCAGATATGCACCCACAAGATGAACAGATTGGTCAGCGGACCTGGCCTGATCATACCTCATCTATTGGCTGTGTTCTTGACCGGAGCCTCCTGTCATCCTGACATCCAGTGCTGGTCACAAGTCTCCTCTGAGAGTCTGGCAGGTTGGGTTGCTCTTCCCTGGCCTGTCTTGCGGGCGAGAGGGGGCGGCCCGACCCGCTCCCCCTCGCCTGACCAAAGGAGGAGACACAAGTTCCCGACTGTTTGTGTC
>CBDURC010000175.1:0-6457 GCA_965369635.1 uncultured Anaerolineales bacterium
GGTGGAGGGGCTGCTGGCTCAGGGACACCAGGTGCGCTGTCTCCTACGGCGCACCAGCGACCTCTCTTTCATCGCCTCTCTTCCGCTGGAGCACGTCTGGGGTGCGCTGGATGATGCCGAAAGCCTGGAGCGGGCCTGCAGGGGTGTTGACGCAGTTTACCACCTCGCCGGCGTGACCAGGGCCCCAGACGCCGCAACTTACTTTCGGGTCAACGAACAGGGCACACGGTCTCTGCTGGAGGCGTGCTGGCGGGTGAACCCCGGAGTGAGGCGGTTCGTCTACTTCTCCAGCCTGGCTGCTGCGGGCCCTGCCCACAGTTCCACGCCGATAGACGAGACCTGTACCCCACGCCCTATGAGTCACTATGGCCGGAGCAAACTGGCTGGCGAGGAGGCCCTCCTCGCCTACGCTGGGCGGCTACCGGCGGTGATCCTGCGGGCAGCTCCTGTCTATGGACCGCGTGAGCGGGACATCTTGACCTACTTCCGTCTGGTGCAGCGGGGGCTGAAGCTGCTGCCTGGCGGTGGGGTGCAGCAGGTCAGCTTGATCCACGTCAGCGACCTCGTACAGTTGGCCCTGCGGGTGCTGGAGGACGAGAGCGTCGTGGGGCAGACCTACTTTGCTTGCGACGGCGAGGCCCATGACCTGGAGGCGGTGTTGGATGCCATGGGCGCAGCGCTGGGCAAGCGGGCACTGCGCGTAGTGATCCCTGTCCCCTTGCTGGAGGTCTTTGCAGCCTTGGGAGGGATATGGACGAGGCTGGCGAAGAGGTCGGTGCTGCTGAACGATCAGAAACTGCAGGAGATGAAGCAGCGCTACTGGCTCTGCGATGTGAACAAAGCGCGTCGTGAGTTGGGCTTCGTGCCCCAGGTTGACTTGCAGACAGGCATGGCCCTCACAGCCCGCTGGTACCGTGAGCAGGGTTGGCTCAGCGGATGACAAGGAGACAGGGGGAGAGGGAGAGCGAGTAACGGGGAGACGAAGCAAAGGGGGAACCTGCTCCCTGTCTTCTTGTCTCCTTGACGTTTTGTCTCTTTGTCTTCTTGCCTCTTTGTCTTCTTGCCTCCTTGTCTCCTGATCTCCTTGTCCTAGATGACGCCCATTTTCCTGCCTACCTTCTCGAAAGTTGCCAGCACTTGGTCCAATTGCTCGTCGGTGTGGGTTGCCATGAAGCTGGTGCGCAGCAGCGCCTTGCCGACAGGCACACCTGGTGGCAGCACGGCATTGACGTAGATGCCGGCATCGAACAGGGCCTTCCACATCTGCAGCATGGCCATGTCCTCGCCGATGATAACGGGGATGATGGGGGTCTTGCTGGCTCCCGTGTCGTATCCCAATGCCTGGAAGCCTTGCCGCATCTTCTCGGCGATGGCCAGTAGCCGCTCAATCCGTTCGGGCTCTTCTTGCATCACCTCCAGCGCGGCCAGCGCGGCAGCCACACTTGGCGGCGCCATGCTGGCGCTGAATATGAACGAACGGGCGGTGTGTTGGATGTAGTGGAGGATCGCCTCGTCACCGGCGATGAAGCCGCCCAGCGAGGCGAAGGACTTGCTGAAGGTGCCCATTATCAGATCCACGTCGTCGGTGACGCCGAAGTGGGCTGCCGTACCCCGCCCGCCGCCCAGCACGCCGACGGAGTGGGCGTCGTCCACCATCAGACGGGCGTTGTGTTTCTTGCAGAGGGTGACAATCTCCGGCAGCGGGGCGATGTCGCCGCCCATGCTGAAGACGCCGTCCACGACCACGAGCTTGCCGGCCTTCGCAGCGCAACCCTGCAGGCTTCTCTCCAGGCCGGCCATGTCGTTGTGGCGGAAGCGCTTCATCTGGCCGAAGGCGAGGCGGCAGCCGTCAATGATGCTGGCGTGGTCCTCTTTGTCTGTGATGACGATGTCTGCCCGAGCCACCAGGGCAGCGATGGTGCCCAGATTGGTCTGGAAGCCGGTGCTGAAGACCAACGTGGCCTCTTTGCCGACGAAGGCCGCCAGCTTGCGCTCCAGTTCCCGGTGGAGTTCCAGGGTGCCGTTGAGGAAGCGTGAGCCTGTGCAACTGGTGCCGTATTGCCGCACGGCTTCTATGGCCGCGGAGCGCACCTTGGGGTGGGTGGTCAGGCCCAGGTAGTTGTTGGAGCCGATCATGATCAGCCGCTTGCCGTCGGCAACGACTTCGGTGCCCTCCGTGTGTTCCAGGGGGATGAAGTAGGGATAGAAGCCGAGGGCTTGTACTTCTTTGGCGCGAGTGAAGGCGTAGCATTTGTCGAATAGGTCCATGGATGATGTCTCCTGTTCGTGAAGATTGACGAGGTTCAAGCTCGTGTTTCGTGGACGCGATTGTACTCTACCTTTCACCATCCGTCAAGGGGAGGGTGGGCGCAAGAGCCAGCGGCTTGCTTCCTTCACCCGCTCTGGCACCACGGCGGGGTCACACTGCCCGCTGGTAGACAGCCATCGTCTCCTCGGCGGCCCGTGACCAGGAGAACTTAGCTGCTTGTGCCAGGCCACGGGTTCTCATCTCCTCTTGCCGCTCCTCGTCAACAAGCACCCCGTACATGGCCTCCGCCATATCCTCGGTGTCAGTGGGATCGAAATAGGCAGCGGCTTCGCTGCCGATCTCTGGTAGGCTGGAGGTGTGGCTGCAGGCTACGGGCGTGCCACAGGCCATCGCTTCCAGCACGGGCAATCCGAACCCTTCGTACAGTGAAGGGAGCACGGCGAGCGCTGCGCCGCTGTAGAGCGCAGGGAGGTCTTCGTCAGGAACGTAGCCCGGGAGGAAGACGGTCTTCTGAGGCATACTCTCCAGACGCTGGAAGAAGCGCTCGAACAGCCATCCTTTGCTCCCCACAATCACCAGCTTGGCACTCACACCCCTTTCGTGTAGTAATCGAACCGTGTCCAGCAATCGCGTCAGGTTCTTGCGGGGCTCGATAGTGCCCACGTAGATGACGTAACGTTCGGGCAGGCCATAGCGGCGGCGAACGGCGGCGACAGCCTCGTGCGCGACCGGTTGGAAACGGGATGCAGCCGCTTCGTAGACCACGGATACCTTCTCAGCAGGCACGCCGTAGCACTTCGTCAGGTCTCGCCTGCTCGATTCCGAGATGGTGATGATAGCGTGGGCGCGGCGGCAGTAGAGGGGCATGGTCAGGTTGAGGTACCAGTAGTTGAGACGCTTGTGGTGTTGGGGGAAGAGGTGGAAGATAAGGTCGTGCACCGTGAGCACCGTCGGCACGGTGTGCAGGGGCATCAGCAGGTGTTCGGTGGCGTGGAACAGCTCCGCCCCAGGCAGCAGCCGGTCGAAGCCGATCCTCGCCAATTGCCCCAGCCAGACGGCCATACGCCAGGGCTTGTAGCCGAGACGCACGGAGCGGGTGGGAACCCCTTGCAGCCCTTGGAGCGGCTGTAACCCGCGTTCCCGGTTGTGGAAGAGGGCGAAGCGGTCCGGTTCTCGCTGAAGCAGCGCTCGTGTCAGGCTTTCGGCGTAGCGTCCCAATCCCGCTCGCCGGTGCACGGCTGCGGAAACGTCGATGTAGATGCTCATCTGGGGTTAACGAACACGCCCCCTGAACGGGGCGGCACGTTTGGGCCGCACAGATGCCCTTGGACCACCCTTGCCACATCATTGTCGCCGTTCCACACGTCCTGCAGCACGGTGCCGTTGGCCAGGTAGTCCGCAACCGGGATCTTTAGCGCAAAGGTGGCGCTGCTGTTGTTCAGCACCACCACCAGCGTCTCCTTGCCCAGTCGCCGTCCGAACGCGTAGATGCCGTGGGCCGCGTACAGGCGGGTGTAGTCGCCTCGCTGCAGGGCAGGGTACGTCCGTCGCAAGGCAGTACACCGTTTGACATAACCCAACAAGCCGTGATCCCATAGCTGTTCATCCCAGGGCATCGCGCCGCGACAATCGGGATCAGGTCCGCCCTGGAGGCCAATCTCGTCGCCGTAGTATATGCACGGCGCGCCCACGAAAGTCATCTGGAAGAGGGTGGCCAGTTGGAGCCGCGCGGTGTCACCACCAACGAGGGTCAGGAAGCGGGGTGTGTCGTGGCTGCCCAGCAAGTTGAGCTGGGCCTGGGTGACCTCCCAGTCGTACAAGCGCAACTGGTCGTCGATCCGCTGGGCGAAGGTGGGAGCATCGATCCGCTGTAACTCGTAGCCGCCGGGCCGGGCGCTGATGTCCAGTTTCTCCCCGCCGAAGAAGCCCAGACAGGCTCGGCTAAAGGGGTAGTTCATCACGGCGTCGAGCTGATCACCCTGCAGCCAGCGATGGGCCGGGTGCCAGATCTCTCCCACGATGTACGCCTCGGGATTGACCTGCTTGACGCGGCGGCGAAATTCCCGCCAGAACTCGTCATCGTCGATGTCCCCGGGGACATCCAGCCGCCAACCGTCAATCCCCTGCCGTATCCAGTGCGCGGCCACGTCCCACAGGAACTGTCGTACTTCCGGATTGTTGGTGTTGAACTCTGGCAGGGCCTGGAGGTTCCACCACGCCTTGTAGTTGGGCGTGCCGTTGGCAGCGTAGGCATTGAGCGGAAAGCGCGTGATGGTGAACCAGTCGAGGTAGGGGGAATCGTGGCCGTTCTCCAGGATGTGGTTGAACTGAAAGAAGCCGCGGCTGGCGTGGTTGAAGACGCCGTCGAGGATGACACGCATACCTCGGCGGTGCGCATCCTGCAGCAGCGTGCGCAGGGCATCGTTCCCTCCCAGCAGGGGATCCACCTGGTAGTAGTCGTAGGTGTGATAGCGGTGATTCGCCGCGGACTGGAAGACCGGATTGAAGTAGATGGCAGTCACGCCGAGGTCTTGCAGATAGTCCAGGTGCTCGACGACTCCAATGAGATCGCCTCCTTTGAAACCGTGCCGGGTAGGCGGGGCATCCCAGGGCTGCAGGCGGCAGGGTTTGGGCACTGCTGTGCTCTTGGCGAAGCGGTCGGGAAAGATCTGGTAGAAGATGGCCTCTTTGACCCAGTCGGGGGTGGTGATGGGCATGTAGGTTTGCCTTCGTCTTTCGTCCTTTGTCTTTCGTCGTTGGTCGCAAGCATCGACCTGCATCGGCGGTGCTACAATATTGCTTGCAGATCGATCTCTCGGCTACTGGCTCTTTCCACCAGCCAGGCCTCTTCGTCGAGCGGCGGTGGCGAAGTTTCCTCTTCCGGCTTGCGCAGCAGCGTCAGCGCCTCGCTGGGGCAGGAGGGAACGCAGAGACCGCAGCCCATGCAGCGGCTCAGGTCTACCTGCACGACGTCGTCGGGCAGTGACAACGCGCCGAAGGGGCAGGTGTCCAGGCAGATCTCGCAACCGGTGCACAGGTCACCATCCACGGTGGCGTGGAAGGCGGAGCGGGCCATGCCCTCGGCGTTGCCGAACTCGGTGAGGCCCCGCAGGATGCCGCAGCAGCAGGTGCAGCAGTTGCAGATGTATCCATGCCCCTCCTGAACGTTGGCGGAGGAGTGCACCAGGCCCGATTCCTCTGCCTCTCGCAGAACGTTCAGGGCTTCCTCCTTGCTGATGGCCCGGGTGGTGCGGCTGGGCTGGAAGGCGTTCTCTATGGGCGTGAAGATCAGGCAGTTCTCCACCGGATGCTCGCAGCCTTCGCCCAGCAGCCGCTTCTCCACGCGGCAAATGCAGTCGCGTATCCCGAAGGACCGGGCTCCCTCCAGCAACTGCGAAGCTCTCTCGTAGGGAAACACTTCTATGTCCAGGGCGATGCTTTGCTCGATCGGGATGATGCGGTGCAGGGACGGGGTTGCGCTCAGGACCTCCCTGCCAAAGCTCTCCTGGAAGTAAGCTTCGAACAGCCGGGCCATCTCCTCGTCCATGCGGGCCAGTTGGGCCTCGTACACGCCGACGACAAAGGGCATCAGGCCAAACCTCAGCTCCCGCTCGCCCCTGTGAATGCGGATCAAGCCGTTGCGGGCCATGTTCTTCAGGGCGCTGTAGGCAGCAGCGGGCTCCCATCCCACATGGGCCACACGGGCGGCGATGGCGCCGGCGGCTTCGGGCGTGAGCCGCATCTCGGCGGCCAGCGCTGCCTGCTCTGGGGTGTAGATCTTGGCCAGCAGCTTCAGTTCGATGCCACTTTCGGTGGCGGGAAAGCCGTTGGGGATAGCATCCAGTCGTTGAGCCAGTTTCTTGTACACGGGATGTGGCATAGTGCTCCCTCTGTAGGTTGGTATGCTGGTAGACCGGCGTGGGGCGGGGAGGGGCAAAGGGAGTCCCCGCTCTCCTCGGAAAGTGAAAGGTAGCACAGAAAGCGGCAGAGGGCAAATACCCGGTGGGGCGTGTGCAGCAGCGTGGTCGGCGTCGCTGTTGCCGTGACGATGTCCCTCACATTCAGCATAGTATCCGCGGATGAGAGTGTCTCGGAAGCGCTATGCATCTGGCACGGTCAGCCTGTTGGCATCAGCGGGAAGTAGTAGGTGTTCTCGAGCGGCAGGAAGCTGGAGGCCCACGCGGGGCG
>CBDURC010000176.1:0-6438 GCA_965369635.1 uncultured Anaerolineales bacterium
GCTCGCCTGGCTCGTAGGTGGTGACCTCGAAGGAGCAGCGCACCAGGTCGCGTCCTTCGTCCAGCGAGGCGATATACCCCATCGCCAGCGCCTGCATGAGGATATTGCCAATGGAGGTCGCTTCGGCTGGGCCGGCGATGACCACCTTTCCCGTGGCGTCGGCAGTGAGTTGGTTCAGCAGCCGGTTCTTTGAGCCACCTCCGATGATGTGAATGCTGGGGTACGGGCGGTCCATCATATCTTCCAACTGTTCCAACAGCCGGCGATAAGTCAGCGCCAGGCTTTCCAACGCGCAGCGCACGATGGCCCCTCTGCTCTGCGGCACCGGTTGCCCTGTCTCGGCGCAGTAGGCCTGAATCTTCTGCGGCATGTTGCCGGGTGAAAGGAAACGATGGTCGTCCGGATTCACCAATCCACCGAAAGGCTCCGCCTCGGCAGCCAGGTCGGTCAGCTCCTCCCACGATAGCTCCCTGCCAGCCTGCGTCCACTCGCGGCGGCATTCCTGCACCAGCCACAGCCCCATGACGTTCTTCATCAAACGGAAGGTGGACTGCCCGCCCCGCCCCAAGCGGGGCACGCCCCCTTCATTGGTGAAGTTATAAGCCAGGGTCTTCGGTGTGATCAGTGGCTCGTCCAGCTCCACTCCCAGGATCGACCAGGTGCCTGAGCTGATGAAGGCATGGTCACCGCTTCGCGCCGGCAGCGCAGCCACAGCCGAGCCGGTATCATGTCCGGCGATGGCGATCACGGGCACTGGCCGCGCTCCCGTCTCCTCGGCCACGGCAGGATGCAGCGGACCGAGTTGCGTGCCCGGGTCCTTTATCTCGCCGAAGATGCGGGTGGGCAGGCCCATCTTCTCCAGCATGGACCAGGCCCAGTCGCCTGCGCGGGGGTCGTAGCACTGGCTGGTGGTGGCGATGGTGAACTCGCTGACCTTGCGCCCCGTCAGCCAGAAGTTGAACAGGTCGGGCATGTTGAGGAAAGTCCGAGCAGTATCCAGCAGCGGCGATTCCTGCACGGCCATGGCCAGCAGTTGGTAGAGACTGTTGAGTTGCAGGAACTGGATGCCCGTGTACTCGAAAATCTCCTCCCGCGGCACACGTCGGAAGGCTTCTTCCATCATCCCGTTCGTGCGGCCGTCGCGGTAGTGGTAGGGATTGCCCAGCAGTTCGTCCCGCGCATCCAGGAGACCAAAGTCCACGCCCCAGGTGTCGAGGCCCAGGCTGGCAATCTCTGCCCCGCAGATCTTGACGCATTTCGCCAGGCCGCATTTGATCTCCTCGAAGAGCCGCAGGACGTCCCAGTGCAGGCTGTCGAGCAGGCGCACGGGGCCGTTGGGGAAGCGGTGCACTTCCTCCAGCCGCAGCCGTTCCCCGTCGAAGATACCCAGCACTGCGCGCCCGCTGGAAGCGCCCAGGTCGAAGGCAAGGAAGTTAGCTGTCTGAGTCATCGCATCTCCTCCCCACCCGTGACATTCACCGCCTGGCCAGTCATGTAGCTGGCCTGATCCGAAGCCAGGAAGACGACCACGTTAGTCACGTCGTCGTAGGTGCAGCCCCGTCCCAGAGGTACCTTCGCCTCGTACATGGGTCGCACATCCTGCTTGGCGATGTCCCACTTCTTGGCGTATTGATCATAGAGTGAGTCCACCCACAGCGGCGAATCGAGCAGATTGCCAGGGCAGATGGCGTTGACCCGCACGCCATATTCCGCCAACTCCAGCGCCAGGCTCTGGGTCAGGCCGATGCCGCCGAACTTGGCGGTGGCATAGGCGGAGTTCCTGTAGCCTCCCTTCTTACCCGACTTGGAGTTGATTTGGATGATCACGCCGCTGCGCTGCCGCTTCATCACCCGCGCCGCGTGTTTGGCGCAGAGGAAGTAACCCACCAGGTTGACCTCGATGACTTTGCGCCACTTCTCAGCCGGGAATTCAGCGACGTCCCCAGCGATGACGATGCCGGCGTTGGCCACCATGATGTCCAGGCGGCCGAACTCGTCCACGGCCCGCTGTACCATGGCCCCCACCTGGGCTTCATCGGTGACATCCGACCGCACGGCGATGGCCTGGCGATTCGTCTGCTGGCGAATGGCCTCGACCACTTGCTGTGCCTTGTCGGAGTTGATGTCGGCCACGACGAGATGCGCTCCCTCGCGGGCCAACCGGTGGGCGATGGCCTCGCCCAGTCCCTGCGCCGCGCCGGTGACGATGGCGATTCGGTCCTGCAGTACTTGGCTCATCTTTTCGTTCCTTTCGTGTCCTTAACCCTCCCCCTGGCACTTTGACAGCATCTCATCCGGTAACATGGCCGGATTCAGCCGCTTCAACTGGGCCAACCCCTTCTCTCCCGGCTCCACCTGGTAGCCGATTCGGGTGTAGAATTCGTTGCGCTCCCGACGAGACGACAGGTGAGATCGTGCCCATTCACTCTGGTAGCCCAGTCCCAGTGTTCGCTGCATCACGGTGTGGCCGTAGATGAAGTGAGCGCCATCCAAAAAGGCTTGGCGAACGGGCGCCAGCTCCGGGGCGTCGAAGTCGTCCACCAGCTTCTGTCCGAAGGTGTTCATCTCTGTCCC
The DNA here is from genome assembly GCA_965369635.1 of uncultured Anaerolineales bacterium. Taxonomy (GTDB): domain Bacteria; phylum Chloroflexota; class Anaerolineae; order UBA3071; family UBA3071; genus UBA3071. Next base: position 2,575 of record CBDURC010000176.1, read on the forward strand.
TACGTTTAGTGGCAGCGACAGCTCCTGGGCCAGATCGACGACATCGTACAGGTTCTGCAGCTTGATCCGGCGAATCTCCGGGTCGGCGATGTTCCAGTTGCGGTCGGGGACGATATTAAGGGCGGCCGCTCCCTTGCCGATCAGGAGATGCAGCAACTCCTCCATATCCTGTTCGCCCTCGGAAGTGCCGTCCAGCCAGGTGGCGCATACCAGTGCGTCACATGCCTCGACCATCTGATGAAATTGGTCTACCGTGGGAAAACTTTCGGGTCCCGGTCGAACGTAGCCTACGCCGCCCCGTTTCATCAGCTTCTTGCGAACCAGGCTCTGGAACTTGGGGCCGTCGCGCATAAGCGCTGCCGCGTGGTCGGGATCGAGGCATAGCTTGTCGGCCCAGAACTGAGCCGGGTCAGACACCAAACGCTTGGCTGCGCTCAGGTAGGCCACGACCAAAAGGCGCTCGGTGGCGTTTCCCGAAGGTGTGAGGGGCAACACGTCGCGTTCGTAATCAATCGTGACCGGCGCCAGGTAAGCATTGACCCGGTCTGCCACACGCCGGTTGCGCTGGCCCGCCCGCTGGCGCATATCAGCCAGGATGCCCGCGGCTGGTTCGGGCGCTTGAGTGGATGTAAAGCCAATGCCCATGTGATAGTAGATGCCCGGCTCGCCAGGCGAGTTGATCTCACGGGTGATGAATTCGGGCAGAAATACCCTCGTCTCGATCCCGGTACTGCCACGCACTCCCACCGCTTCGCAGGCGTCGAGGAATTCGTCCACGCTGTCCAGCACGTCAAACTCCACAGTGCCCATCAGCTTGAAGCCACGCCGCTTGGCCAGCCAGGCCAGCGCCGTAGGCGAGTAGCCGTAGGCATTGAAAGAAAAGAAGGTATGGCAGTGCATGTTGGCCACGTCGGATACCGGTTCCACCGGAATGACGCCTTGTTCTGCCAACGAGATCAGCTCTGCCAGACCGCTGGCGCGGACAGTAGGATCAAAATCATTCAGTCGCGCTTCCAGGTCTGCAAACCGTTCGCTCAAGTTCTTATTCCTGCCGCTTGCGGCGATACAACTCGTCGGGCCGGGTATGGATCCGCTCCACGGCCTCCCCACTCATGAAATGCGGACCGCCCAGAGCGTAGGTGCCCAGCAGGATGCGGGCGGCTTTGACGGCCATGGCGGTGATGTTCTCCACCTCCTGAGCCGTCCGGCCCAGGGCAAGAAGGCCGTGGTTCTGCATCAGTGTCACCTTGGGGGGCTCCCCGTGGTCCTCGAGATAGCGGGTGATGACCTCCCGCACCTTGCGAGCCACGGGAAGCCCCGGATCAGTGTAGGGGACGATGGCCGGGGCCGGGCCGCAGATCACAACTTCATCAGGGAAGAGGCGGCCGCTGACCGCTTCCTCGAAGCCGACGGAGCAGGTCAGCGCGTTGATGGCCGTGGGGTGGGTGTGGCCCGCGAAGTTGATGCCAGGCAGGTCCAGAGCCAGCGCATGCAGCACCGTTTCCACGGAGGGCCGTTCCTGACCTTGCGCACCAACCTTGGCCGCGATCAACTCTTGCTTGACCTCCTCGTCGCTCAGATCGGGGCCATCGAGCATGGCCAGCACGGGCTCGAAGCGCACATGCACGAAGCCGGAGGCTTCGATACCCGGAAGGTACACACCGCTGGCCTTGACCCAGAAGGTCTCCTCGTCGGCCCAGGCCGAAGTGTTGCCCTCACCCAAGATGACGTAGTCGTGCGTCGGGTCGCCCAGGCGGCGGGACATGGCGATGAGTTGCTGTAGGATGTCGTTGGGTTGTTTCGGTTCTGTCCCGTTCTGTCCAATCATGGTGCTTCTGATACTCCGGAACCTTAGGTCTGATACTTTGTCAGCGGAAAAGAGGAAGGAACGGAAGGCTTCTCGCGCTTTTTGCGCCGCTTCTGCTGGGAGGGAGTTGCACTCCCGACTGCGGCAGCACAACTGGCTTGGGACTCTTGGTCCGCAGCAAGCTGTGGCGTCCGGCAGCTATCGGATGGTTGCTAGGCCCTCTTTGCGAGCACTTGCCTCTCGTATTCCCTGATGTCATCCATGTAGCCCATACCCACGGGGACACCCTGCCGCAAGCAGTAGTAGTCCCAGGCCGCGCCGAAGGGCATCCCTTTGATCTCTTCCAGCAGCGCCAGCCGCGCTGTATAATCGCCGGCGACCTCCAATTCACGCATCTGGTCAATGGGCTCCAGCAGCGCCAGCAACAGTGCCCGCAGCGCGTTGCGCGTGCCAATAACCCACGCCGCTACACGATTGATGCTGGCATCGAAATAGTCCAGCCCGATGTGCACGCGGTCGAGGAACCCCCCGCGCACGATCTCTTGCATGATGGCTCGCAGCTCATCCGAGAGGGTGACCACGTGGTCGCTGTCCCAGCGCACGCCCCGGCTGATGTGTAGCAGTATCTCGTCCACGTACAGCAGCACGGAGGAGAGCTTGTCGGAGACCACCTCGGTAGGATGGAAGTGACCGCTGTCCAGGCACAACAGCACGTCGTTGGCGACGGCATAGCCCAGGTAGAACTCGTGCGAGCCGACCACGTAGCTCTCCGAGCCAAGCCCAAAAAGCTTGCTCTCAACGGCATCGAGATTGTGCTGGGGATCGAGCTTTTCGGCGAAGATAGCGTCCAGCGAGTCCTTCAGGAGCAGGCGCGGTGTCTTGCGGTCCACCGGGATGTCCTTGAATCCATCAGGAATCCAGAGGTTGGTCACGCAGGGACTACCCAGTTCCCGCCCGAAGTGCGCGCCGATCTTGCGGCAGGCGATGCAGTGCTCGATCCAGAACTGGCGGATGGCGGCGTCGTAGCTGGACAGGGTGAAGCCGCTGTCGGCCAGGGGATGGGAGAAGCAGGAGGGATTGAAGTCTAATCCGTGATCCCTATCTTTGGCCCAGTCAACCCACGCCGAGAAGTGTTCAGACTGCAGTTTGTTGCGCTCGATCCTTTGGCCGCTGGTCTCGGCGTAGATCCCGTGCAGGGCCAGCCGGTGAGTGCCGGGAATCAGACTGTAAGCCTTGTCCAGGTCGCGGCGCAATTCAGCAGCGTTGCGGGCTTTGCCAGGATAGTTGCCCGTCGTCGCAATGCCACCGCCCAGTTTGCCCTCTGGGTTCTCGAAACCTGCCACATCGTCGCCCTGCCAACAGTGCAGGCTGATAGCGATTTGTGCCAGCCTCTCTAGCGCCGCGTTGGTGTCCACACCCAGCATGGCGAAGCGTTCTTCTGCCAGCGTGTAGGCAGCTTGTATCTGTTTGGTCCAAGAGACATCATTCATTTGGTGCTTCCTACATCATAATATCTCATGATCGCACACGTAGTCACAGCGCTTGCCGTCTTGTCCAATCGGACAGGGGTACTGAAAGAAGTCTGGGAGGAATGAGGCTCTTACCCATGTCTGCGACCGCGAAGCGCTGGGCGCTTACACCGAGATCACCTCTATTCCTCGGTCTCGTAGCGCCTTGACCATCGCTGCGGGGGCGCCTTCGTCCGTGATCACGCGACAGAGGCTCTCCGTGGAAGCGAAAGAGCCGACGGCCACGTGCCCCCATTTGCTGGAGTCGACCACTGCGATGACCTCTTTGCAAGCGGCTACCAGGGCTCGCTTCATCTGTACCTCAAAGTTATCCACGTCGGTCAACCCCTCGTCGAGCGTCAGCCCACGGGCTCCAAAGAACCCTTTGCTGATGTTGAGTTCGGCCAGCATGTCGTGGCCCATCCTGCCCACCAGGGAAAATGCCTCGCTGCGCAGTATGCCGCCGGGCATCACCACCGAGACGCCTGGCGCATCGGCCAGCTCAATGGCCGTCATCAATCCGCTGGTGATGACGGTCAGTTCCCGTCG
>CBDURC010000177.1:0-6410 GCA_965369635.1 uncultured Anaerolineales bacterium
CCTCATCCATCGCCAACGGAGGACGGCCTAGTCGCCTGGCTATCGCTTTGAGCACATGATAGCCTACACCGTCGTCACGACGGTACAGGTTGCCATAGCTCACGATCAGCGTTCGTTTCACTTTCCCACATGCTGTCAGCGGAGGACCGGAAGAAGCGGAATGTTTGTCTTCCGATTGTTCCGCTCTTCCGCTGACCAGGATCAATTCCGCACCATCCGGTCCACCAACTCGCCTTGGTCATCGTACAACTCCAGGATCATGGGCATCTGCCCGAGGGCGTGGGTGGAGCAGGAGAGGCAGGGGTCGTGCGCCCGGATGGCTATCTCGACACGGTTCAGCATTCCCTCCGTCAGCTTGGTGCCGTCCACGTACCGCTTGGCCACCATGTCCACCGCCTTGCTCATGGCCCAGTTGTTGTGGCCCGTGGCGACGATAAGGTTCACCCGCTCGATCTGTCCGTGTGGGTTGGTCCAGTAGTGGTGGAACAGCGTGCCCCGCGGCGCCTCCAGGCAGCCTACTCCCTCGCCGGTGATGGTGCTGGATTCGGCGATGATGTCGGTGCTCAGCGCGTCCGGGTCTTCCAGAATCTCGCGGGCCCGCTCCAACGCGTACACTGCCTCGATGAGCCGGGCGTAGTGGAACATCAGCGTCGCTTCCACCGGCTTGCCGCCGTTGAGGCTCTTCCAGATCTTCATCTCTTCCTGTGCCAGCGGCGTGCTGATGTGATCGGCCGCGTTGAGCCGCCCCAGCGGCCCCACGCGATAGGTGCCATCGGGCCAGCCCAGCTTCTTGTAGTAGGGGAACTTGAGGTAGGACCAGTCCTCCACCCGCTCGCTGATGTAGTCCAGATAGTCGCAGGGCTCGAATTGCTCCAGTAGCTTGCCGTCCTTGTCCACGATACGCATCTGACCATCGTAGAGTTCTAATGCACCGTCGGGTTGCACCAGACCGGCGTAGCTGGAAGGGAAGACGGCGAATTCGTCGACTACCTCGCTGTTTTTCTCTGCCCAGTCCTTGAAGACGGCGATGCCCGTCTGCGTGGTGGCGATATGCACGTCAATGTCTTGCAGGATGGCATCGCGCTGCTCTACCGATAGGGTGTTGTTGACCCCGCCGGGGACACCGAAGCGGGGATGCACTCGCTTGGCGCCCAACGTGCGGATGATTTCCTGACCGAAGGCACGCAGCTTGACGGCCTTCACCGCCAGTTCCGGCACGGCAAGGATCACTCCCACGACGTTGCGGATGGCCGGATCGGCATCGAAACCGAGGATGAAGTCCGGCCCCGCCAGTTCGAAGAAGTGCATGCCGTGGGACTGAATCACTTGCCCCATGTGCATCAGCTCGCGCAGCAGTGATGCAGTGCGCGGTGGTTGGACATCAATGATCCTATCGCACGCCTTGGCGGCCGCCAGGTGATGGCTCACAGGGCAGATGCCGCAGATGCGGGGCGTGATCTGGATCATCTCGTAGAACATGCGGCCTTCGCTGAACTTCTCGAAGCCCCGGAACTGGTCCACGTGGAAGAAGGAGCGCTCCACCTGTCCCTGGTCGTTCAAATGAATGGTCACCCGAGCGTGCCCCTCGATACGGGTTATGGGTTCAATGGTGATTTTCTGCATAGTGATACTCCTGTCAGTCGTACTTCAGGTTCTCGCCTTCCAGTACCGGCATGCGACCGGCGAGCAACTCGGTCAGCACGTACCAGATGGCATCGGCCGAGGGTGGGCAGCCGGGGAGGTTAACGTCCACCGACACCACCTCGTCCACGGCCAGGACTTTCTCCAGCGGGCGTGCGAGTTCCTCAGATCGAGGGATCTTCCCATCTACAGTGCTTTCCGTCTCGATGTAGCCCCGCCGCAGTGCCTCTTCGTTGTCGAAGAAGTTGAGCATAGTGCAGATGCCGCCAAAGGTGGCGCAGTCACCCATGGCGATCAGGATATTGCACCGTTCCCGCATGCGCTTGGCTGTTTCCAACTGATGGGTGTTGGCCACGGCGCCGCTGAGAATGCCCACGTCCACCCCTTCCTCCGGCGGATGCTTGAAATCGGTGATAGGGGTCGCATGAAACTCAACGTGTTTCAATAGCTCTAGTATCCGTTCGTCAATGTCCAGCAAGGACATGTGGCATCCAGCACATGACTCCAGCCAGTCGCTAGCCAACTTGATCTTAGCCATCTGATTGCCTCCTCAATCCCAGTTATAGCGTCAGGTTCATCTGTCCTGCCAGTGCCTCGAGCACCTTGGTGGTCGGCCAGACAGTCTCCGGCGACGCCAGCACGGCTCGCACCGACTGCACGCGCCCCTCAGTGTTGGTCACGCTGCCCGACTGCTCCGCCCAGATGGGAGCTGGCAACACCACATCGGCCATGTCGGTCAGCGGTCCCACGTAACTGGCCTGGGCCACCATGAACTCCGCACCGTTGCGGTGGATGTTCAAAGCGTCGTCCTCAGCCAGAACGTAGAGCACCCGGGCCCCATTGACATACTCTCCATTGGTGAGCGCCAGACCAGCATCAACCGCACCGCGGCTGTTGCTGCCGGTGCTCAATCCGATGAAAGAGGCCTTGCCGGCCAGCGGGGCAAGAGCTGCCCTGGCCTCCGATGGTAGGTCCGTGGCGCATACTACTACCGGCTGGGTGGCCTGCTCCGCTATGCGTACGATGTTGCCGATCTCATCGAAGCCCACGTGCCATGCGGCGTAGGGGGCCAGTTCATTGTCTGTATCGGCTACCAGTGCCAGCCGAGCGCCTCGGTCTACCGCTCGTCGGACGAAGGCCCCCGCCACCTGGTAGTCCTTTTTCAGGTCTGCTCCCACGACAATTATAATGTCGGCCTCCTGCAGATCGGCCAGTTTGCCTTCTGCGCCCATCGCCGGTGCAAGACCGCCCACTGCCGCCACTGTCTCCGCCCCCAAGGAGTGGAACAGCTTGCCGAACTGGCTCATGGTCTCGTTGGTGGCCCGTGAGGTGATCAGAGCGGCCAGGCCCGCCTGCCGAGCCGCGGGCAGGCCGTCATCTGTGAGTCGCTTGGTTACCAGGTCCAGCGCCTCGCCCCACTCCGCCGGTTCCAGAGCCCCGTTGCGGCGCACCAGCGGCTCGGTTACCCGCTTGCGTTCGTCGTAGAGCGGTTCGAAGCGGCCAACGACGCACAGCAGCCCCGCATTGACCTCCGCGTCCCAATCTCCCTCGATGCGCACCAGGTAGTTGGCCCGGCTCACTACCTCGATGCCGCAGCCGATACTGCAGCCCACGCAGGTGCTCTTGGTGCGCTCCACCTCGGTTTCCCGTCCCCGGTAGGCGCCCTTCACGTCCATGATCGCACCGGTGGGACAGAGCTGCAGGCACGTGCCACACTCAATGCAGGAGGATTCCCCCAAAGGGACGTTCAGGTCAGCGGCGATCATCGAGTGGATGCCCCGTTCTCGTACAGCCAGCGTGTGGTTGGCTGCCAGTTCAGCGCAGCCACGGACACACCGCCGGCAAAGGATACAGCGGTTGTGGTCCATCACGAGGTACTGCCGCGTGGCGTCCACCGGCAAGGGGTTGGTGGGGCGAGGATAGGGCCATTCGGTCAGGCCGTAGCGGTAGGCCAGATCCTGAAGCTCGCAATCGCCGCTCATCTGGCAGTACATGCAGTAATGGTTGCGCTCGGAGAACAGGAGCTCCAGAACGAACTTGCGCGCGGCCACCACCTTCTCCGACTCAGTATGCACCACCATACCATCGGTGGCGGGGAAAGTGCAAGCTGGTTGGAGAGTCTTCTGTCTCTCTATTTCCACCAGACACATCCGACAGGCCCCCCAGTCGTTGAGTGCCGGGTGATGACAGAGGGTGGGGATGTCAATCCCCACTACCCCGGCAGCCTCCAGCACGGTGCTGCCCGCCGGTGCGGAAATCCTCTGACCGTCAATAGTGATGTGTATCTCTGCCATAGTAGTATTGATCTCACTCCTTTCGCGCCTGCTCGATTAGGTTCAACTGGGCAGCAGGAAAGAGAAAAAACTGCCCTTTCCTATCTCAGACTATGCCCAAAACTTGCCCCCATAGGTTTCCACAAAGCGCTTGGCGATGGACAGTCCTAGCCCTGTTCCATGTCTCTCCGTCGCGATGGCGTTGTGGGCTCGATAGAACTGTTCGAAGATGCGGGGAAAGTCTTCAGGAGAGATGCCGATCCCCGTGTCCTGCACCGTTCCCATGACTCCCTCGATATTCGAGCTCAAGGAGACAGCTACAGTGCCACCGGGCATGGTATACTTGATCGCATTGCTGATGAGATTAGTCCATAATTGCTTCATATGCTCCCGGTTTGCTTGTAGCAGAGGTAGGTCCGGGGCGATTTCGATGCTGAAGGCTAGCTCCTTGCTCTCCGCTTGACCATGCATCAGGTTGCTGACTTCCCTTAGCACCTCCGCCAGGTCCAGGGCCTCGACATTTGCCTCAGCTTGCGGCTCGTCAAGCCTCGCCACATACAGGAGATCACCAATCAAAGCTAGCTGGTCCAGGGCTCGTTGCTCTGCTCGCTGGATGATTTCCCTTTCCCTATCGGGGGGCACGTAGCCATCCAAGATGAGCTTCAGATAGCTCTGGATGGCAGCCACAGGTGCACGGAGCTCGTGTGTGACCAGCCGTATGAACTGCGACCTGGCCTTATCCATCTCCTGCAGCCGATGGTTGAGTTTCATCAATTCCTTGCCCCTCGTCTCACAGAAGATGTTGGTTTCTGTTAGCTCTCTCTCCCTTTTCCGCAGCCTGCCCACAATGGTGGAGGCAAAGTAGGCGGTGGCGAAGGTGGTAATGGTCATGGCGAAGCCGGTGACGAAGATATGAATGGGCTGCTGGAACCGCACAGGGTTGCGAAACCCAGCGAGATTGTAGTGAGGGATGATCTCCAGCCACTCGAAGATAAGGAGAGAGTGATAAAGGCACACGGCCAAGCCAGCGTAGGCAAAGCTGGTCGGACTGGGAAACAGGGTGTTGGCAAGGACCACGTAGACGAGATAAAAGAAGAAGAACGGGGTCTCCAACCCGCCCAGGAAATGTAAAAGGACAGTGAGGAACACCATATTCAAGACGATCTGAATATGGGAAAGGCTGAAATATCGCTTCTTGGGGGCTCGCCCCGCCCCAAGCGGGGCTTGCAGCGAGTCAAGATGCCGACAGTATAGGGAGATCAGAGTATTGCCGACGGCAAGGCCAGCTATCGTGCCCAGAAGAGAAGACAGAGGCAGGCTCCCTGGCAACAGGTGGTTGGCGACCAGGACAACGAAAAGCGCTCCCGCAGCTGTCAGCCACCCGAAGCGGATCATCTGGTCTATCCGCCCTCTCAACTCCTTCTCAGATATGTGAAGTACGCCGGCCATGGCTCAGCCTTCCTCCTCACAGGCTACCGAGCGAAGCGATAGCCCCTGCGAGGCGGTGAAAACAGCGCTGGAGGGCACATCGAAAAACTCCCTGAGTGCTCTCACTGCCGTAGCCACGCGGCCGCTGTCAATGACGCACGAAATAGTGGAGATGGAAGTGCTGATGGCCAGGATGTTGATCCCTGTCGAGGCCAGAGCAGAAAAGGTCTGCCCGGCAATGCCTGGATTGTCCCGGAAATGAGGACCGAAGACCGACACCACAGCCACGTCTGGCTGGCAAATCACCTCCTCAGGATGCACCCTGATCCCTACCATTCTGATAGTCACCAGGGCTGCTTCCAGGTTGTCCTGGTCTACACACAGGATGATGTGACTGCGGTTCTTCAGGTCGATGCACTGGACAATGAACTGGACGTTGATGCATGCCTCGCCCAGGGCGCCAAGGATGGCGCTGGCAGTGCCCGGCCGATCTGGAACTGACATCACGCCTATCTTGGCCAGGTTGGTGTTCTGGATGATGCCGCCAGCTTTGATCTTCTCCACTTTCTCCATTCTCTTCCATCTTCCATCAGGCAACGTCGAGGTTTGCCCCGATTTCTGTCGTCGCCTGCCAGCCGCGCAGCAGGCTGGCCCCGCCCCACACGGGGCTGGCAGGCCAGGGGCGACTTACGGCGGCTATGCCCCGGTGAGCCTGCGGACCTTCTCCAACAGATCGTCAGGGTCCATGGGCTTAGAGATCCAGGTGTCAATGGGGATGTATTCGTCTGTCGGGAACAGGCTGGCGTGAGGGCTGCTGATGATGCTGGAGACCATGATCAGCGGTATGTCCTCAAGATCAGGGTCCTCTTGCATCTCGTGGCAGGTGTTCAGGCCGTCGAGGATGCTGGACATCATCACGTCTAGCAGCACCAGGTCCGGTTTATCCTGGCGCATGGCCTGCAGGCCCTGTTCGCCATCGCTGGCGCTGCTGACCTCGTAGCCGTTGGCTTCCAGGATCAAGCGCGTGATCTCGACGAATTCGGGGTCATCGTCAACAACCAAGATCTT
>CBDURC010000178.1:0-6404 GCA_965369635.1 uncultured Anaerolineales bacterium
CGAAAGGGTTGGAGATCAACGAGGAGACCCTGGCCCTTGACGTGATCCATGAGCATGCGCTGAGTGCGGACTTTCTGGGGGCCAAGCACACGGTGCGCCACGTGCGTGAGGGTTGGCAGCCGCGCCTGGTCGACCGGCATAACTATGAACAGTGGATGGCGAGTGGCGGGACGTCAATGCGTGAGCGAGCCAGGGCGAAGATCGAAGAAATCCTGGCCGAGGAGCCCCGGCATGTATTGCCGGCCGATGTTGAGAAGAGGATCAGGGCTATTGCTCAGAGAGCGGTAGCCACTCAGGCGCAGCAAAAGTAAGGGATTCGGCATATGCATCAGCTTGAAAGAACACCCGTTCTGGAAGTGAAAGATTTGGAAGTTACCTACTCGACGAGAGAGGGGCCCGTCAGAGCGGTCCGGGGCGGCTCTTTCGAGATTTGGCCTGGCGATGCGCTTGGGCTGGTTGGAGAGTCTGGCTGTGGCAAAAGCACTCTTGCTTTTGCGATCATGAATTACATGGCGGAAAACGGCAAAGTAACGGGTGGGCGTATTCTGTTTTGCGGCGAAGACATCCTGCACAAGAGCGAGCGGGAACTGCAGGATATCCGTGGCAACAAGATTGCCATGGTGTATCAGGATCCGATGGCTGCTCTTAACCCATGCCTCCGAATAGGCGACCAACTGACCGAGGTGCTAACAGAGCATAAAGGACTGAAGGGCAATTTGGCCAGAGACGAATGTTTGCAGATGTTGGAACGGGTGCGTATGCCGGACCCACCTGCGATGATGCAGCGCTATCCACACCAGTTGTCGGGCGGTCAACAGCAGCGAGTCCTGATCGCCATGGCACTGCTGACAAACCCAGCGCTGCTGATCATGGATGAGCCGACCACCGGTCTAGATGTAACGATCGAGGCTACAATACTGGATCTCATAAGCGAGTTGAAACGGGAGTTTGCCTCGACCATTCTCTACATTAGCCACAACCTCGGGGTGATAAGTAGGGTAGCTGATCGTGTGGCCGTTATGTACGCGGGCGAGTTGGTCGAGCTGGGCTCCGTTCGGGACATATTCTTGTATCCCCTGCACCCGTATACAGAAGCGCTCCTTAGATGTATACCGAAGATAAGCGCTGGCAGGCAGTCAAGAACCCTGCAACCGATCCGGGGAAGAGTCCCTTCGCTTCGGGAGATACCAAGCGGATGCATTTTTGAGCCGCGCTGTGATCGCGCCGACCAGCGTTGCCGATCCAACCGCCCGGAGCTGGCAAGAGCCGTTGACGGCCACTTCGTGCGCTGTTTTCATGCTGACAAGCCAGGAGTGCCATTGCTGAGTATCCCGCAAGTCACGCGAACCACCGTCGAGCAATCTGAAGGTAGAGCGGACCTGATCTTAAGGGTCGAGGGGCTTAAGACTTACTACACGGCTCAAGGGCAGGGACTGGCGGGATTGGCTGGCAGAAGAGGAAAAGGCTATGTGAAGGCGGTGGATGGTGTAAACCTTGAGGCACGGAGAGAATCCACGGTTGGCATAGTGGGCGAGTCGGGATGCGGCAAGACTACGCTGGCCAAATGCATTGCAGGTTTGGTGCTACCCAACGACGGGGAAATGGATTTTCTGGGTGTAGACATATCGGAGATCGTCGAGAAACGCCCTGGCGAAGTATTGAAAGAGTTGCAGATGATATTCCAGAATCCCGACTCCACTCTTAACCCTAGCTGTTCGGTAGGAGAAATAATCGGGCGTCCTCTACGCCTGTTCGGAACTGTGCCCCCCTCCGAGGTTAAGGGTGAAGTGGTGCGTCTCCTGGAGGCAGTGAGGTTGGGGGAAGAATACTACGGCCGGCTGCCACGCCAATTGAGCGGCGGTGAGAGGCAACGTGTGGCTATCGCCAGGGCGTTCGCTGGCCGGCCGACGCTCGTCCTATGTGACGAGCCACTGTCTTCGCTAGATGTGTCTGTCCAGGCAGCGGTCTTGAATCTGCTGCTGGAGTTTCAGCAGAGATACGGGACCACGATGATGTTCATTTCCCACGACCTGAGTGTTGTGTACCAGTTGTGTGACTATGTGGCTGTGATGTATCTGGGTCAGTTTTGTGAGGTCGGTCCCACCGATGCCCTGTTTGCTCCGCCCTATCACCCCTATACAGAAGCCCTGTTATCAGCTATACCCATTCCGGACCCTACGGTGGAGAGAACTATAGTAAGGCTGGTTGGCCCAGTGCCGAGCGCGCTTGACCCACCATCTGGCTGCAGGTTCCACACTCGCTGTCCGCGCAAGATCGGTGCAATCTGCGAGTCCGAGTCCCCCCCGTGGCAACGGATCACAGACAAACATTCGATCAAGTGCCACATGAGCATGAAAGACCTGCGTGATATGGAGCCGGTCATCCGTTCCTCGGAATGAGTTGCGCAAGGAGTCGGGATCTGATGGTTAAAGCCATAAAGCCATGCACGCGCTGGTGTCTGGCTCAAAGGAGAAAGACGCATGAATGGGAATAAGATGGCTGCTCGATTTATTCGAAGCACGTCCTGGGACGGGTTACCCGAAGTCGTGCAGCACAAGGTCAAGATGTGCCTGGTTGACATCGTCGCAGCAACCGTTGGAGGGGTGTTAACTCCCATCAGCGACATCGTTGCTGTCTACGCCACCGAGGCATGGAGGGGAAACGAAGCAACGATCCTTTTGCACGACAGGCGCGCGAGTGCTGCCGGAGCGGCCTTTGCCAACGCTTACGCGGCGAATGGTCTGGATTGCGACGATGGGGCGCAATACACGCGCGGACATGTAGGCGCTCAGGTTTTTCCCACGGCGCTGGCGGTTTGTGAGAAGATGGGGCTTGGCGGCAGCGCCATGTTGGCGGCTATGGCTGTAGGGTATGAAATTGCTCATCGCGTTGGGCGCTGCTGGCATAGGCATCACCAGATTTACCAAGCTGATGGCTCCTGGGGATCGGTGGCCTGCGCTGCGACAGCCGCCAACCTGATGGGACTTGATGAAGACGGAATCAGACAGGCTCTGGGGATCGCGGAATACCACGCGCCTAATCTCCCGATGGAGCGGGATCTTCGTGAGCCAGCTATGGTGAAGCACGGCCACGGATGGGGTGCCATGACCGGTATCGTAGCTGCCGAGCTAGCCGAGCGAGGCTTCACGGGTATCCCCAGTCTCCTGGGCTTCGAAGAATATCAAGACTGGGTTGCTACACTTGGAGACGAGTATATTATGGTGGATGGCGTCGATTTCAAGCGCTACTGTTCTTGTGGCTGGACCCATATGTCCATTGCAGCGGTGAAGAAGCTAAGACGAGAACACGGTTGGGACGTTGAGGATATCGCAGCGATTAGGGTCGAGGGACATCATTGGACGGCGACTCTCCACACGTCTCATCCGACCACAACGGAGGAGGCTCAGTTCAGCGTCAAGTGGCCACTGGCAGCCTTCCTTATTGACGGAGAGGTAGGGCCGGATCAAATTCTTGAGACACGATTTGATGATCCGAATATCAACGCCTTAGTGGACAAGATTGAGCTAGTAGAGTCAGAGGAGCTTGATGATCTCTATCGTCCGGTATTCGAGGGACAAGGGGACGGTTCGTCTGCCAGTCGAGTGGTGATTCGCCTTAAGGACGGTACTACTCTTGACTCAGGAGTGGTCTCAGATGCATGCAGGATTAGCGCACGCGGGGATGAGGCCCGGCTCGAGCAGAAATTCCGATGGTTGACCCGCTATGTCCTGGAAGAGGCTCGGATTGACCCGCTCCTGGAGACACTCTGGCATTTTGATGAACTGCAGGATGTCGGCGAGTTTGTCGCTCTGCTTCAACGACGCTGACGCATTTGTGAACACAGCATGGAATGGTCGAATTTGCCCTGGTGGATGCGTGGAGCTAGCTGGTTGTAGCGCTCAACATGTTGAACGACGATATTGAAGATGCACAGCAACGCTAGCTTGTTGCGCCATATACATGGTCAAGCTTCACGGCTTGAGAGGCATAACCATAAGGAGGGAAGTATCATGGCGGAAGAAAAGAAGTGGGAAATGGGCACCACTGCCCTGCATGCGGGCTACAGCCCGGTTTCGAAAGTGGATATGACGCTCTTTAGGTCGTTTGTGCCTCCCATAATTGAAAGCGCGGTCTATCCCTTTGAGAGTGTGGCTCGGGCCGCTAGAGTCATCCAGCACCTGGAGCCCGGCTACAGCTACGGCCGCACCAATAATCCCACCGTTGATGTCCTGGAAAGGCGTTTGGCTGCCCTGGAAGGTGGCGAGCGCGGCCTGGTGACAGCCTCTGGCATGCTTGCTACCTTCGCTCTGACCTACCATCTGGCCAAGGTCGGAGACGAGGTTGTCACGAGCCACATGATCTACGGTGAGGCCTACCATCTATTCTTTAACCTGGCTCCGAACCGTATGGGTATCACACCCCGCTTCGTGAAAAACCCTGGCGACCTGGAGGATTGGGAACGCCAGATCACGTCAAAGACGCGCTTTGTGTGGGCTGAAACACCCAGCAACCCAACCCTGTTCGTGACTGACATCGCCGGTCTGGCCGAGGTCGCCCATGCCCACAACGTGCCTCTGATCGTTGACAACACACTTGTTACCCCATGTCTTCAACAACCCCTGGCATTGGGAGCTGACATTGTGGTCCTTTCCCTTACGAAGTTTCTCTGCGGGAATGGGACCATCGTGGGTGGGGCAGTGATTGGGCGCGAGGAACTGATCCATGGCTTGGAGGGAGAGACCCTGGGATACATCGGGGCGACTATGTCGCCTTTTGATGCCTGGCTCACTCTCATGAGCCTCGAAACGCTGCCGCTCCGCATGGCCAGGCATTGCTCAAACGCGGAGAAAGTAGCTGCATACCTATCTCAGCACCCGAAAGTCAAAGGTGTCGAATATCCAAGCTTGCCGGATCATCCCCAACGTGAGCTGGCCAGGCGACAGATGCCCAACGGCTTCGGCGGAATGATGTCGTTCGTGGTAGATGGTGGCAAGGAGGGTGCTGTCAAGGTAATGGAATCCTTCCAGATGATTAGCATAGTCCCCAGCTTTGGGACAAGCCGTACCATCGTAGCACACCCCGCTACGCATATCCATTACAAGATGACACCTGAGGAGCGAGAGGCAGCCGGCATATTTGACGGCATGATTCGGCTGTCGGTCGGGCTTGAGGACCCGGAAGATATCATCGCCGACCTGGAACAGGCACTTGACAAGCTGTAGGGGAGGGTCGGCGTTTGGTCCACCCATGAGTGTCCAATTGCCTGGAACAGTAGAGAACGGAGTCTCGAACATGAATCACCCTCAAACCAATGTGATCGCCTACACTGCGCCTTACTATCGTGGTATGACGGATGACCAGTGCCGTCTGATACACCGTGCCAGTCTCGATATACTTGAGCGCACAGGTGTATTTCTGTATTATCAACCGGCCATTGACCTGCTGAAAAAGGCTGGCTGCCTCGTAGAAGAGAACCACGTCCGCATCCCATCGCATCTCGTGGAGTGGGCGTTGCGTGCGGCTCCTAGTCGCATCATGATGTATGATCGCTTTGGCAAGCCTGTGATGCCTTTGGGGGACCGCATATCTACCTTTGGCACTGGCTCCGATTGCCTGCACATCTTGGATCACCGGACGGGTGAGAGGCGGAAGGCAGTGCTCCAGGACGTAGTTGATGGCATCCGCGTGGCCGAGGCCATGCCACACGTTGATTTCATCATGTCCATGTTTCTTCCCAGTGATGCATCTGTTGCTGCGGAAGTTCGGCAGATGGAGGTTATGCTGACCTACAGCGCCAAGCCCATCTGTTTCGTTACCTATGGATGGGAAGGGACACCTGAAGTCATCGAGATGGCTGAGGTGGCTGTGGGCGGCGCGGACAACTTGCGGATCAATCCGACAGCAATCTTGTATCTCAATCCCACCACTGCCTTCAGACATAATGAAGAAGCGCTGCGTAAGCTGATGTACGTTGCCGAGAAACGTCTACCCTGTGTATACCTGCCCGATGTGCAACGCGGATTGAGTTGCCCGATAACCGCCGCGGGCGCCATGGCCTGCGCCAACGCAGGCCAGTTGGTCGGTTTGCTCATCGCTCAGTTGGTAAGCGAGGGAGCCCCAATCATACTCAACGCAGCTGTGCCGACCGCCTTCGATATGAAAACTATGATCCTCCCGTACCTTGGACTTGGCAAGGCGTATTTTCTCGAGATGAATCACTACTACAACCTGCCGGCCTTCAATACAGGTGGTTGCAGCGACTCGAAGCTGCTGGACGAGCAGGCGATCTTCGAAGCAACTGTGACCCTTTACACCGCTATGCTGAGTGGGGGCAACATGATCCATGATCTGGGCTACATGGAATCGGGGCTGACCGGCTCGCTGGAACTGGTGGTAATCGAGGA
>CBDURC010000179.1:0-6388 GCA_965369635.1 uncultured Anaerolineales bacterium
CTGGCTTTGTCGGTGGTCGCTGCTCCGGCGGTATGAACCCAGGAGCACTGTTCCCTGATATTCGCCATCTCGAACTGGTAGGGGTTGACCCCCTTCTCCTGGCAGGCGGTGCGGAAGGTCGGCTCGTGCATGAGCGGCGAGCAGGAGGCGACGACCACGTTGGTCAGACCCAGTTCCTCAATATCCTGCTTGATGAGGTTCTGCCCAGGGTCGGAGCACATGTAGGTGTAGTGCCGGGCGACGGTCACGCCGGGCAACCGGCTGGCGTACTCGGCCACTGCCTCCACGTCCACCGTGTGGGAGATGTTGATGCCGCAATGACAGATGTAGACGCCGACTTTTGGTGTGCGAGCCATACCTCACTCCGTGCAGTGATCGGTGGTCAGGGATTGGTAATCAGGCAACCTCCAACCTCCAACCTCCAGTCTCTAATCTCTAATCTCCAATATCTAATCCCCAACACCTGATCGCCAGTCACTGACCATTCAATGTCAGTAAGTTAAGGTGTAGCATAGGGCCTTGTGCCCGTTTCTTGCCGCCCCAAGACGCCCACAAGAGGCTAAACTACGCTTAACTTGATGACATTGACTGACCATTGACTTCCTACAACACCTCTGCTACTAACTCCATTATCTCTTTCACCTGGATCTGCTCTTCCAGGCCGGCGAGCTTGACCGCCTCTTCCAGCGTGAGCACACAGAAGGGGCAGGCGGTGGCTAGGATCTGCGCGCCCGTCTCCACCGCCTCCTGCACGCGGCGGCCGGCCAGCTTCTCCTCACGGTTTGTCCCTTCCAGCCACATGCGCCCGCCGCCGCCTTCGCAGCATAGGCTCCGCTCGCGGGAGCGATCCATCTCCACCAGTTCCAACCCAGGGATGCTGCGCAGAATGGCCCGCGGCGCATCGTAGATCCCGTTGTGTTTGCCCAGGTAGCAGGGGTCGTGGTAGGTAACCACTTTGTCCAGTTGGCCCGAGAAGGCGAGCTTGCCGCTTTCAATCAGATCGGCCAAGAGTTGGGTGTAGTGCAGTGGTTCCAGCTTCCAGCCGTTCTGCGGATAGTCGTTCTTGAAGACGTTGTAGCAGTGCGGGGAGACGGTGACCAGGCGATGGACGCCCAGTTCCTCGAACAGCTCCAGGTTATCCTCATAGAGCATCTCGAACAGCCCCGCCTCGCCCATCCGCCGCACCTCGCTGCCGCAGCATTGCTCCTCGTTCCCCAGAATGCCGAAGCTCAACCCGGCGCGGTCGAAAACATCCACCAGCGTCCGCGTCGTCGGATGGATGCGCGGGTCGTAGGAAGGTGAGCAGCCCACGAAGTAGAGGAAATCGGCCTCCTCGCCCAGATCGGCAATGTTCTTCACCGGCTGGTCGCCCACCCACGCCGCGCGGTCGGAGCGGGCGAAGGTCAGCGGGTTGCCCTGGTTGAAGACACTCTGCAGGGCCACCTTGACCGTGGAGGGGACGCGGCCGCCCTCGACCAGCGCGCCGCGCATGCCGATGATGATCTCCATGGGGTTGAGGTCCTTGGGGCAACGGGCGGTGCAGGTGTTGCAGGTCGTGCAGTCCCAGAGCACCTCGATGCCCGAGAGGTCGAAACTCCTGCCGGCGACGAGGATCTGGTAGATGAGCCGCCGGATGTTGAGTTGCGTCTTGAGCGTCATCGGGCAGCCGCCGGTGCACTTGCCGCACTGGATGCAGCCGAATAGGTCGTACTCTCGGGCGAACTGACGAGCTTGTATCTGCATGTCTGGGTCTCCAGGGTGGTAACCTGGTAGATTGGCAAATTGGTGGCCGCCCAATCTACCAATCTACCAATGTACCGATCTACCAATGTACCGATCTACCAATGTACCAATCTACCAATGTACCAATCTACCAATCCACCAACCTACCGATTCACCAACTTGATCATCGCTGCTGCTGCTGCGGCCTTGGCCTGGGCCACGGTGTCGGGAATGTCCTTGGGGCTCTGGCAGCAGCCGGCCAGGTAGATTCCCTCCAAGCCAGTGTCCACCGGCCGCAGCTTGGGATGTGCTTCCTGGAAGAAGCCGTCGTCGGAGCGGGCCAGCCCCAGCAGGTCGGCCACCTGTGCGGTGTCGGCTCGCGGCTGGAGGGCGATAGCCAGCACTACCAGGTCGGCCTCCACTTCCACCGGCTCGCCTAGCAGCGTGTCCTCGGCGCGGACGATCAGCTTGTCGCCACGGCGGATGATCTCCGAGGGATTGCCGCGGCGGTAGAGCACCCCGTCCCGCCGCACGCGGTCGTAGAATTCCTCGAACCCCTTGCCGAAGGCACGGATGTCCATGTAGAAAATGGTCACCTGGGCGTCGGGCAGCTTCTCACAGACCAGGTGCGCCTGCTTGGCCGTGTACATGCAGCAGACTCGGGAGCAATAGGCGTGGCCGTGCTGTGCGTCGCGGGAGCCGACGCATTGGATGAAGACCACATCTTGGGGTTCTTTACCGTTGACCTTGATCTTGCCTGCGGTGGGTCCGGAAGCCGACACGAGCCGCTCAAACTCCAGAGCGGTCATCACTTCGGGATATTGACCGTAGCCGAATTCGGGCATCTCTGTGGGATCGAAGGGATCGAAGCCCGTGGCAACGATGATGGCATCTGCTTCCAGGTCAAGGAACTCGTCTTCTTGGTCGTAGTTGATGGCCTTCGCCTCGCAGAAATACTCACAGGCCCCGCAGCGCCCCAGTGTGAAGTGCAGGCAATGTTCACGGTCAATGACCGGTATCTTGGGCACGGCCTGGGGAAAGGGGATGTAGATGTTGCCTCGCCCGGCGAGACCTACGTCGAACTCCAACAGCAGCGGCCGCAGTTCCTTGTTGGTGATCTCTTCCAGCTTGATCGCCCCTGTGGGGCAGATGAAGGCGCAGGCCCCGCAGGCAATGCAATCATCGGAGAACTTGAGGAAGGGCGTGCCGACCTCTCGGTCTACGCCGCGTCCCACGAAACTGATGGCGCTCTGGCCGATCAGTTCCTCGCACACCCGCACGCAAAGTCCGCACAGGTAACAGAGCTCGTCCTGCGGCTCGAAGCGTACCTCAGTGACCCCCAGGCTGGCAGCGAGTTCCTGCACCTCGGGCACGTTGGGACAGCGGGCCAAGAGCAACTCAGCCAGCAGCTTGCGCCCCTTCAGCACCTTCTCCGAGGCCGTTTGCACCGCGATCTCCCAGCGAATGGGGTAGTTGCAGGCCGTGACCAGCCGAGAGCGGCCATTGTAGGTGATCTCCACCGTGCATAGACGGCACGCGCCATAGGGTTCCAGCGCAGGGTGGTGGCACAGCGTGGGAATGGGTATCCCCAACCGCTGAGCGGCCTCTAGGATGGTCGTTTCCTCTTCGACTTCGATGGGTTGTCCGTCAATCGTGACTTCTATCATCCCCTGCCTCCGGGGGAATGGGACACTGATTTTCACGGATCGTCACTGATTGTTTTTGTCTCTGTGAAGAACTGTGTCTGGTCTTGACGTTAGGGTTTCCAGGCAGGAAGCCCTTTCTTCTCGTTATCGTAGATTCTGCGCTTGAAGTCGGGCTTGGGGCCGAAGTTCAGCAGCAAGCCGACTTCGTAGGGCGTCGCCTTGAGATAGTGCAGCAACTGGGCCTCGTGCTGCTCAACCAGCTTCTGTACTGCTTTGATCTCGACAATGATTGTGTCAGCAACCAACAAGTCAGCATAGTACTCGCCTATGACTTGCCCTGCGTAGTAGATGGTGATCGGTGCTTGCTGAACTACGTCCAGGTTCATCTTTCGCAGTTCAATCGCCAGCGCGTTTTCATACGCTTTTTCCAGGAATCCATGGCCCAGCGCATTGTAGACGGTATAGAACGCCCTGATGATCTGCCTCGTGATGTCCTCATGTCTCAGCGCCATGTCTCACTCCTATGCAGGTTTGAGTTTTCACGATGAGCATCGCAGACCAGATGAACAAGATCAGTGAGAATCCGTGTGAATCCGCGTCCCATTTTCTTCACTGCACCAGGACGGCATCGAACCTGCACGTATCCAGACAGACACCACACTTGATGCAGAGATCCTGGTCTATCGTGTGGACGGCCTTCTTCTCTCCGGAAATGGCATCCTGCGGGCACTGGCGGGCGCAGGCGGTGCAGCCGTTGCACTGCTCAGGATCAATGGTGTAGGTGATCAGCGCTTTGCACACGCCCGCCGGACACCTGTGATCATGGATGTGGGCCTCGTATTCGTCACGGAAGTACCGAATGGTGGAAAGCACAGGATTGGCCGCGGTTCTGCCCAGGGCACAGAGCGAGAACCCCTCCAGCAGTTCGCCCATCTCTTCCAGCAGGGTTATGTCATCAGGCCGGCCCGCGCCGTTGCAGATACGGTCGAGCACCTCCAGGCTGCGTGCGATTCCCTCGCGGCAGGGAGTGCACTTGCCGCACGATTCCTCACGCAGGAAGTTCAGGAAGTAGCGGGCCACATCCACCATGCAGATGCACTCGTCCATGACGATCATGCCGCCGGAGCCCATCATCGAACCGACCTTGGTCAGTTCATCGAAGTCCACCGGCAAGTCCAGCAAGCTTTCGGGGATGCAGCCGCCCGATGGCCCGCCGGTCTGCACGGCCTTGAACTTCTTGCCTCCCGGAATGCCGCCGCCGATGTCGAAGATGATCTCCCGCAAGGTGATGCCCATGGGAACTTCCACCAGGCCGGTGTTGTTGACCTTGCCTACCAGGGAGAAGATCTTGGTGCCCTTGCTGCCCTCGGTGCCGATGTTGGCGTACCACTCCCAGCCTTTGTCAATGATCAGCGGCACGTTAGCCCAGGTCTCCACGTTGTTGAGGTTGCTGGGCTTTTCCCACAGGCCGCGCTCCACCGAGCGCACGTACTTGGCCCGTGGTTCCCCCACATCCCCTTCGAGCGAGCGCATCAAGGCGCTCGACTCGCCACAGACGAACGCTCCGCCGCCGCGCCGGATGGCAATGTCGAAATCGAAACCGGAGCCCAGGATGCCTTGCCCCAGCAGGCCGTAGGCCCGTGCCTGTTCCAGGGCAAGGCTGAGATGGTGCACGGCCAACGGGTACTCGTGGCGGATGTAGACGTATCCCTCGTGACTGCCGATACCGTAGGCGGCGATGATCATGCCTTCCAGGATGCTGTGAGGGTTGCCTTCCAGTAGACCGCGATCCATGTATGCTCCAGGGTCTCCCTCATCAGCGTTGCAAATGACGTACTTGGGCTCACCTGCTGCCCGGCGGCAGCTTTCCCACTTGCGCCCGGTGGGGAAGCCCGCTCCGCCGCGGCCCCGCAGGCCAGAGCGCTTGATCGTGTCAATCACCTCTTCGGGTTGCATGGAGAAGAGCACTTTGCCTAGCGAGCGGTAGCCACCCAGCTCGATGTAGTCCTCAATGCGTGTAGGGTCAATGGAGCGAGCCTGCTCGAACAGGATGCGCTGCTGCTTGCGGTAGAAGGGTACGTCCTTCTCGTAGGTGACCCGCTCGCCCGTAGCTGGGTCCACGTGCAGCAGCCGTTCCACGATCTGCCCCTGCTGCACAGTCTTTTCCACGATCTCCGACACATCTTTGTCTTTGACCTTCTGGTACAGGATGCCGGCGGGCTCCACGATCACAATGGGCTCAATGGCGCAGAAGCCGTGGCAGCCGGTGGTCTTGAGCTTGACCTGCTCTGCCAGGCCTCGCCCGGCCAACTCCGTTTCGAAAGCAGAGATGACCTGCTCCGAACCATAGGCCTGGCAGCAGGTGCCGTTGCTGACGGTGATGCATGGCTGGCTGGGGTCGTGCGCTGCTGCCAGCGTGGCCTGCAATCGCTTCAGATCTTCGAAGCTGCGCAGTTTCTCCACTGGGGTCATGCCTCGCCCTCCCCGTCGGAGCGTGTCCGGTGCATCCTTTTCAACAAGCGACTCGCCTTGGCCGGGTTCATCTCGCCGTGGTATTCTCCATCCATCACTACGACCGGCCCCAGAGCGCAAGCGCCCAGGCAGTTGACGGTTTCCAATGTGAATTCCATCTGCTCGTCGGTCTCGCCGGCGTGGATGCCCAGTTCCCGTTCCAGCGTGTCTAGCACCTTGACCGCTCCGCGCACGTGACAGGCGGTGCCCGTGCAGACGTGGATCAGGTGCCTGCCCCGCGGCTCCAGGCTGAAAGCCCGGTAGAACGTAGCCAGGCTATACACCTTGGATACTGGGATGTCCAACCGTTCGGCCACGTAGCGCAGCGTGCCCTCCGGCAGGTAGTTTGCCTCTTCTTGCAGGTCTTGCAGGATGGCAATGATAGCCGACGGGTCCCCCCTATGCCGGCCCACGACGCTCTCGACGGTCGCCATTTCCATTTCCAGTTCTTCCAGTTCCAATGATGGCTCACTCTGACCCATATTTCAAGTCCTTCGTGTTTGGCAAAT
>CBDURC010000180.1:0-6298 GCA_965369635.1 uncultured Anaerolineales bacterium
CGCATCGGTAGGCTGACGGCAGGAGGCGGCCTGGGCGCGGGGATCGCGCTGGGCCTGCTGCGGGCCATCATCGCCATCCCCACGTCGCTGCCGCCGGGTGCCATCTTCGGCATCTTCCTGTTCTATGGCGGCATCCTGGGCGCGGCGCTGTCGCTGGGCGTGCTGCTGTCCGGCTATCTGCAGCCGGGAAAGATGGAAGAGCGAGCAGGGACGGCTGAGCAGGCGGACGGGGAGCGCCCGCGCTGGAGCTGGAGCACCCTGTGGCTGTGCGTGCCCCGCTTGGGGTGGGGCGTGCTGCTGGGCACGCTGTTCTTCGGCCTGGCGCATTTCTTCGTGGCCTTCATCAACGGCATGAAGCTGCTGAAGGCCAGCTACATCCTGCCCATGGGCCTGCTGGCCGCTGTGGGACTGAGTGCGTCGCTGGTCGCGCAGCCGGAGGGCAAACAGCGCTGGTGGCTCTGGCCGCTGCGGCTGGCGGCGTCCGCGGCGATGGGGATCCTGGCCCTGCTGCCCTTCAATGCGGTGGGTGTGGAGTGGGACAGGGCGCTGGCCATTGGCTGGGCAGGCAGCTTCTACAAGGCGGACCTCGGCTGGCTCGTCAAGGCTTTGTGGCCGCGACTGGTCGAGCGGTTCGACGTCTGGCAGAATATCCTGGCCATGGCGGACGCGGGCCTGATGGGCATGGTCCTGACCGTGGGCATCACCGTTGGGCTCAGCCTCGCGGCCAGAGGTATGCGCCGCCCCGCGGGCTCCCTGACGAATCGAATGGTTCGGAAGGGCGCCTAGGGAGGCGGGAGAGCAGGCACCAAGAGAGGCTCGGAATGGACAAGCGAAAGAGAACACCGCGCTGGTGTGTCGTCGCGATCGTCGCGCTCCTGCCGAGCGCCATGCTCGCTTCCGGCTGCGGCACAGGGCCCGATTCGGCCATCGTGGAGACGCCCTCGGTGGTCCAGCGGCTGCTCCCGGTCGTGTGGGCAGGTTCCGAAAGCGCCGGCACTATACCCAAACTGGAGGATGATGCCGAGCAGCCCCTACCAGCCGGCAGCCTGGTACGCACCGGCGCAACGGGCGAAGCCATGTTGAAGATCGGTAGCTGCCATCCGATCTATCTGTTCTTCGACAGCGCGATCATCAAGGCCGCCTGCCCCAACTCCGATTATGTGGGCGGCAACGTCACCTGCACCCTCAGCGGCACTAGCATCCACAACAACTCTTGCAGCGGCCAGGTCCTCCTGCAGACGATGAGCGCCACCATTGTCCTGGAAGGTACCTGGGTGCAGGTGACCTATGTGGAGGAGCTGCAGCTCACGATCGTGGTCGTGGCTGAAGGGGAAGCCGAGGTGTGGCCGGTGACCCACTTGGAGGACAGAGTGCTGGGCCAGCCGGTCGAATTGCCCGCACAGCATTTCCTGTTCACCGCCCCCGATGACCTATCGCGCGAGATCACCCAGCGTCCACCCCGCGTCTCGCATCCGTTGAGGGAGTTGCCACCGGTTGTAGACCAGCTGTATCTGGGGACCTACATAGATAGCGTTCGCCGTCAAGCGGACCGGGACCAAGTGGAATTCCCCTGGCCGGCGCGCATCGACACGCCTACGCCCACGCTGACGGCCCTGCCGACGCCCGCACATACGCCGGCGCGAGCGTCCACACGCCCCCCCACGGACACGCCCCGCCCTAAGCGGGGCACGCCCTCACCGACTCCGTCAGCCACACTGCTCCCTCAGGACACACCCACTGCCACGGCCACATCCACGGCCACACCTACACCTGAGACAGTGGAGCCGCTGACACAATACCGGCTGGCCTGGGTGTCCGATCGCACGGGCAGCCCTCAGATCTGGGTGATGAATGGTGGCAACGGCAGCGACAAGCAGCAACTCACATTCCAGGGAGAGAATATCCAGCCGACCTGGGCGCCAGACGACCGGAAGATCGCCTTTGCCTCGAATCGTGACGGTTTCTGGGTCATCTATGTCATGGCCGCCGATGGCAGCGATCAAAAGTGGGCCTATGGCAGCGACCAATACGGCCGGCCTGCCACGAGCCCATCCTACTCCTCCAAGGAACGGCTGGCCTACCTGGCGGATTCCGATGGTAGCTGGGAGATCTATGTTGACGGCGAGAGGCTGACCTACAATGACACCACCGAGCTGGGCCTGGCCTGGTCGCCGGACGGTGGACAGATCGTCTTCGAAGGCAGGCCAGACTCAGGGTACCGGGGGCTATATGTAGTGGATGTCAACAGCGGCGAGGAATGGCGACTGTCTTCTACGGACTACGAAAGCTGGAATGTCGCTTGGTCCCCTGATGGCGATGAGGTCGTCGCGGCGACGCTGGCAGAGGGATATGCTCGGGTGGCCCGCATTGACCTGGCATACAGTAACTTGGTGCCCATCGGCCCCGAGGGCCGTTGGAGTCAGCTGCCTGGCTGGTCGCCCAGCGGGCAGTGGATCTCCTACGTGATGGGTGAGGAGGGTGATTGGGGCTTGTACGTCGCCACCTTGGATGGCGTTGACCGGGCGCGCCGGTTCTTTCCCCTGGGACGCAGCGACTACGGTGAGCCTTACAGCTGGTCGCCCGACGGCAGCCGCATTGCGCTCGTCGCGGCCGGCGGTGATGGCGATTATGAGATCTTCACTCTGTCCATCGGCACAGACGAGCGGCGCCAGTTGACCGCCAACAAAGGCGAAGACACTGCTCCGGCCTGGAGCTGGGGACCGGTGCGCTGAGACAGGTTCCGCTGACGAGTACGAATGGGAATAGGAAACAGGGGGATAACATGCAGACGCAACAAGACACACGTTACAAAGTGGTCATCGCCATCGTGGGCGTGTTCTTCATCACTATTGTGGTTGTGCTGGGCTGCAACTGCGGCGGGCCGGATATCGCGGTCATCCAGCAAGACTCCCAGGTGCGACGCGAGCACGCCGAGGTGTGGGCAGGGTTGGCCGCCGGTGGCTCCCTGCCGAAGCTGACGGACGGGAGTTGGCAGGCTGTCAGCAGCGGCGACATGGTGACCACCGACAACAGCGGCGAGGCCTGGCTGGACATCGCCGGCTGCCACCGCATCTATCTCTTCTTCGACAGCAAGATCATCAAGTCCGCGTGTGCGGAGTCGGATTACGACGCAGGCAACGTCACCTGCGCGGTCTCCGGCACCAGCGTGCATAACAACGACTGCAGCAGCGAGGTCCACCTGCAGACCCGCAGCGCGAACATCGTCCTGGAGAGCACCTGGGTGTGGCTGACCTATCTGCCGGAGCTGGAGTTGACGCTGCTGGTCGTAGGCGAAGGGAGCGCCAAGGTGTGGCCCATCCGCGAGGTGGACGGATGGGTGCGCGACGAGCCGATCACGGTTAAGGCGCAGGAGTTCATGTTCACCGCCCCGGACAACAGGCTGGAGGAGATCGCCGGTCTGGAGCCGCGTCTGTCACATGGCGTGCGGAGGTTGCCGCGGCTGGTGCAAATCCTGAGGATGAGGCGCTGGCTGGAATATGTGCAAGAGCGGGCCAAACTGGACAAGGTGGAGTTCCTGGAGGCCACGACCGTGAGCGCGGCGCCGGTGATCGTGCGCGGGGCGGGAGGGGCTCTGGAGGACTCACGGGTGAGCAAAGGGCTGCTCAGGGTCGTCGATTGGAAAGACGTCGTGTCGGTGGGTTTCCCTGACGAGGAGCCCTACGCTGAGATTGACCTGCCTGGCCTGGCCGCCAGCAGCCTAAGCAGCACGTTCGATCCGGATGCGGCACGGGCGCTGTGGGAGGAAGCGGGCTACCCGGACGGGTTTGAGGTGATGGTGCTCTATTCGATCGAGGACAAGGCGCTGGCCGAGTCAGCCGGCCGGATGTGGGGCTATCTGGCGGAGTACGGGTTGAAAGCCAACAGGCTGGAGGTGGCATCGGGCGAGGTCGACGCGATGGTGAAGGAGTTCACGGCCGGCGGTGTGTCGGTGCTCTGGCTAGAGCGGCAGTAGGGAGCCCCTGGGTCTTCTTGGCGTTCTTTGCGCCTTTGCGGTGGCACGGTGAAGCCACTGACCACTCAGTGTCATCAAGTTAAGCGCAGTTTAGCCCAAGCGGCAAAAATGTGGGCGTCTTGTGGGCCCTATGCTACACCTTGACTTAATGACATTGACTGACCACTGATGAGGAGGACAGCTCATGAAGTACGATCTGGTGTTCGAAGGCGGCGGTGCCAAGGGGATGGTGTTCGTTGGCGCCCTGGAGGTGTTCGAAGAGGAGGGCTGCCAGTTCGACAGGCTGTTGGGCACGTCGGCCGGCGCGATCACGGCCACGTTCCTGGCCGCAGGCTACAACAGCCAGGAGATGCGGGAGCGGCTGAGCGAGAAGGAGAACGGCAGGCCGGTCTTCGCCGGCTTCTTGGGCGAGCCGCCGCCCTTCAGCGAAGAGGAGATAAAGGACAGTGCCGTGGGCGCCCTGCTGCAACGCATCGACCTGCCCTTGGTGCCGGAATTCCTGGAGGAGATGCTGGACGAGCGCATCCTGGAGGCGCTGTCCACCAACCCACGCCTCCGCCACATCTTCTCCTTCATCGAGCGGGGCGGCTGGTACGGCGCCGAGAAGTTCCTGGTTTGGCTGCGCCAGAAACTGGACGAGAAACACGCGCAGTTGGTCGACGAGGGGGCCATCGCAGCTGGCGATCGCCCCTTCAGTGAGATGAACTTGGAGGATTATCACGAGGCTACGAGGCGGGAGCTTACCCTGATCGGCGCCGACACCACCGCCGAGCGCATGCTGGTGCTGAACCACCACACGGCGCCCCAGTGTCCCGTGGTCTGGGCCACGCGTATGTCCATGAGCGTGCCGCTGTTGTGGGAAGAGGTGATATGGCAGCCTGAATGGGGGTCCTACCGGGGCCGGAACATCAGTGGCCACGCGGTGGTGGATGGCGGGCTGCTCTCTAACTTCCCCATCGAGCTGTTCGTGTCGGACGAAAAGCCGGTCACCGACGTGATGGGGCCGAACACCTCCGACAGGGTGCTGGGCATGCTCATCGACGAATCGCTGCCCGTGGACGACGCCCCGCCGGCGGGGGCGCTGGCCACGGCCTTCGAGTTCGGGGAACTGCGGACCGTGCAACGGCTGCACCACCTGATCAACACGGCCACGATGGCCCACGACAAGGCTGTCATCGAGGCCTTCCAGGAGATGGTGGTGCGCCTGCCGGCCCGGGGATACGGCACGACGGAATTCGACATGAGCGAAGAGCGACAGAAGGCGTTGCTGGCCGCGGGACGGCGGGAGATGCGCCGCTACTTCGACCAGCACCCGCCGCAGACGCGCTCTGTGGTGCCCTTCGACGTGCCCGGAGACCCTGCCGTGACCGAGGTCGCCAACGAGCGGGCGCGGAGGATCCTGGAGTGGTAGGGTAGTCGACGGCATCGTCCCCGTCGGCGAGCCGGCAGCAATCCTCTTCGGAGGTGTGCCGCTGGGCGGGTGTATCATGAGACGTAGTGTGCGCCGCGTGGCAGGACGATGGTATTGGCGACCTCAGCATAGGGATCCGCCATCATCGTCCTGCTGGCCCCGCTTGGGGCGGGGCTGGTCTCCCCGTACCTGGGCGCCAGTGGCGGTCGCGCGCTCTCGGCCACGCCGCAATCCACTTTCTCTGCTCGCCGGGATTCTGCCGACCCATCGCAGGCCTTTGACTACCTCCTCCGAACAGCGCCCCGGCTCGTTCACACCAACGAGGATCAGTCCATCCAACCACGCGTTGCCGTGGACACGCTCGACCGCGTGCACGTGATCTGGATGGACGGCACGTGGGGCACGGGCCCCGCTTGGGGCGGGGCGGGCATCCCGTGGCTGCCCTGGACCATCACCTATGCCCGCCGCGCAACACGCGGTAACCTGCCGCAGCAGGGTCCCTGGGACGGCAATGGGGCGCCCCTTGGCGGCACTGGCGTCCCCCACTGTCGGACTACTCATCAGAGGAGCGTCCCTGCTTCGGCTGCGCTTCGATGGTGTAACGTGTGAAAACCACATCCACGTTTTGCTCATAGCCTCCGCTGTGCGCCTGACAGGAACTAGTGATGCGGGTTCCGCCGACAGGGAAGGCAATGGCGGAAGGCAATGGCTTGCAGGGCATCTACCCACAGAGCCGCGAGCGCCATCAGCACAATTGCCTGCATGGCAACCAGCAGCACAAAGAGCACGAATGCGACTGACAGTCAGCCCCGCCCCAAGCGGGGCCAGCGCCTGCCCGCGCCCCTATCCATGAAAAGCAGCCGCACAATGTGTAGACGCGCCGGGTTCAGTGCAATGCTCAGTGCAATGCTAAG
>CBDURC010000181.1:0-6292 GCA_965369635.1 uncultured Anaerolineales bacterium
CTGGATGTCGAAGGCCACCAGGCCGCGGGTGTAGTAGTTCAGACCAACGAAGTCGAGGGAATCGACCAGCGGGCTGTGGCGGGAGAGTCCCCATCCGAGCGGAAAGCGCAGGCGGCCATCTTTGGCTGCCAACAGGGTGATGTCGTTGAACAAATGGTCCTGCAGTCCGGCGACCAGCCGATCCAGCGGCGAAGCGGGGTTGGCAGGCTCGAAGCCGCGCACGGATTTGACCAGGCCGACGCGAGCATGGCTTTGCAGGCGGTGGATGGCGCGATATGCCGCGGCGTGGCCCAGCAGCACATTGGTCAGCACCCGGAAGGCAGTCACAGGGTTACGCTTTCCTGGCGGAAATCGCCCTCGTAGGTAGCTCAGGAGGGCGTAGATGGCTGGTTCATTGATGGTGCACCACAGGCTGACCAGGTCTCCCAGCGCTTCCACGACCTGCTCCACGTAGCGTTCGAAGTAGCGCACCACCTGCCTATTCTCCCACTCGCCCAGATCCACAAGCCACAGGGGGTTGGTGAAGTGGTGCAGTGTTACCATAGGCTCCAGGCCCCGCTCGTGCAGACCGCTGAGCATGTGGCGGTAACGGGCCAGCGCCGCGTCGTCGAACAGACCTTCCTGCGGTTCGATGCGGCTCCATTCCAGCGACAGCCGGTGCGAGTTCTGGCCCAGCGCGGCGGCGCGGTCGAAGTCGGCTTCGGCGTTGCGCCACCAGTCGCAGGCCAGGTTCGACTTGTCCCCGTGCCAGATGCGGCCTGGCTGCTGCTCCCAGGCCCACCATTGGTTGTTGGTGTTGTCTCCCTCCACCTGATGCGAACTGGTGGCCGTGCCCCACAGGAAGCCTGCGGGGAAGGCGAGGGCGTCATGGGAAGCTGTAGGCGATGAATGATCAGGCATGGTCACATTATCGCACAACCGGGGCACTTTTGTCAACCCCAGGTGCAACGCGCCTCTCAGGTGTGTTGCACCTTACCGCTCCCTTGCCATGTTGACCGCTTTGCGGTATAATCATTGCAGATGTCTGAGGGAGCACTCATATCCGAACCAGAGTTTCCGTTCGTCTATCGTCTTCTGCGCAGGATCGTCCTTGGCCTGTTGAGGCTGCTCTGCCGCTTGAAGGTCGAGGGAGTTGAGCGCGTGCCTGCAGAGGGGCCACTCCTTCTGGTCTCTAACCATCTGCACTGGCTGGACACGCCCGTGCTGGGCGTCACGGTGCCCCGTCGGGCCACGGTGTTCGCCGCCCGCAAGTGGGAGCGACGTCCGATAGCGGGGTGGGTGTTGCGCACGCTGGGAAACGCTATCTTTGTCTACCGTGGTGAGGTGGATCGGCAGGCGCTGCGCAAGGCGCTGGCGGTGTTGAAAGATGGCGGCGTCCTGGCCATGGCACCCGAAGGCACTCGCAGTGACACCGGCGCGTTGCAGCAGGCCAAGGAAGGCACAGCGTACATAGCCGCCCGTACCAGCGTGCCGCTGGTACCCGTGGTGGCCTACGTTCAGGAGAAGACGTTCAGCAGCCTGCTCCGCCGCCGCGCTGAAGTGCATGTCATCTACGGCCCGCCCTTTGCCCTTCCGAGCACGCCCGGACGGGTCAGCAAGAAGCAGTTGCAGGAGTTCACAGAGCAGATCATGCTCGTCCTGGCAGCCATGCTGCCGCCCGCCTATCGCGGCGTGTACAGCGTTGGTAAATTGGTGGACCGGTAGATTGGGAACAGGCCAGCCTACCAGTCACCGGTCTACCAGTGTACCAGTTTGCCAATTGACCAACCTACCAGTGTACCAGTCGCCATGGACCTATTCGACCTCATGAGCTTCCCTCCCTTCGTCAGCCACCGGCTGCGGCAACGGGAATACCTGCTGCAGATCAGCCGGGCCATGACGGCGCGCCTCGACCTCTCCTCGCTGCTTAAGCTGATACTCACCAGCGCGGCCGAGATGGTGGGCGGTGAAGTGGGGCTGATTGCCTTGAGCGACGAGGATGGTCGCTTGCGCGCCAGGGCAGTGTATGGTCTGCCAGTGGAACGCGTGGATGAGCTCGCTCCGCTGCTAGCTGAGTTGCCTCGACTGGCGGAGCGCCACGCACAACGCGGCGGCTGGCAGTTGCCGGATATCCCCCTGCGAGTGCTGGAAGCAGCCGTCGGCCGCCACCTGCGCCAGGTGGTCAATCTACCATTGACCATCGAGGATGAGTTGCTGGGGGCCATCTACATCTTCCGCAGCGGAGGTGCGGAGTTCTCGGCCAACGACCGGGCGGTGCTGCGCAGTTTCGCCGACCAGGCGGCCATCGCCGTGCGCAACGCCCGCCTCTACCAGCAGGTGACGGCAGAGAGGCGGCGGCTAGGTGCGATCATTCAGAACTCGGCCGATGGGGTGATGGTCCTCGACCCCCAGCGGCGGGTGCAGGTCATCAATCGTGCCCTGTGTGGCATGATTGGCTGCCCCGCCGAAGAGGTGGTGGGCCGGCCCTGCCACGAGGTATTAGCATTGCAGAATGCCCTGGGCTTCGACATCTGCTCGGGCGAGGAGCCACCGGAACTGCCGCAGGAGAACACCCTCTACGTGGAGGGGGACTTGCTCCGACCCGACGGCTCGCGCTTCACCGTGGGCGTCACCTACTCTCCGCTCCACGACGAGGAAGGGCAATTGCTGAACATCATCGCCAACGTCGTGGATATCACCCGCTTCCGCGAGGCCGAGGAGATGAAGTCTACCTTCATCTCCGTGATCTCTCACGAGCTGAAGACCCCCGTGGCGCTGATCAAGGGCTATGCGGGCACGCTGCGGCGGGAGGATGCCTGCTGGGACGCCGAGACGATGAACGAAGGCCTGACTGTCATCGAAGAGGAGAGTGACCGTCTGGCGCGGCTGATTGACAACCTACTGGATGCCTCCCGCATCCAGGCGGGCGTGCTGAAGCTAGAGCTGGGAGACGTGCGCTTGTCACAGCTCGCGGCCAAAGTCGTGGAGGGGTTCCGGCTGCAGACGGAGGATCATCGGTTCGAACTGGACTTTCCAGCGGATCTGCCGCTGGTGCTGGCAGACGAGGAACGACTGCGGCAAGTGCTGAGCAACCTGGTAGACAACGCCATCAAGTATTCCCCTGGCGGCGGCGCCATCCGCGTGGGCGGCTGGTCGGAGTCTGCTCGGGTCGTCGTCTATGTGGCTGATGAGGGGATCGGCATCCCCGCAGAAGGGCAGGAGAAGCTGTTCCAGCGTTTCTACCGTGTCGATTCGAGCATGCGCCGTCGCACACAGGGGGCAGGCTTGGGGCTCTTCCTGTCCAGGGCCATCGTGGAGGCCCACGGCGGTCACATCTGGTTACGCAGCGAGCCAGAGAAGGGAACCACGGTTTTCTTCTCATTGCCAAAGTGATGATGACCGAGGTGATGATGGCGCAGAAGAAGTTGATCCTCATTGTGGACGACGAGTCGCGCATGCGCCGCTTCGTGCGCCTGAATCTGGAACTGGAAGACTACCGCGTCAGCGAGGCGTCTGACGGCGTCCAGGCGCTGGACAAGGTGCGGGAGGAACTGCCGGCGCTGGTGGTGCTGGATGTGGCCATGCCGGGGATGGATGGCTTCGAGACCCTGGAAGTCATCAGGCAGATCTCCGAGGTACCTGTGATCATGCTCTCGGTCAAAGGGGAGGAAGAGGATCGCGTCCGTGGCCTCGATCTGGGCGCTGACGACTACGTCACCAAGCCCTTTAGCCCGCGCGAGCTGGCCAGCCGCATCCGCGCTGTGCTGCGACGCGTGGCGTCATCAATGGTGGAGACAGCGGAGCCACTGGTCATAGACGAGGATCTGTCCATTGACTTTCCAAGGCACGAGGTCATCGTGAGAGGCGAGAGGATCAGACTTCGCCCCACAGAATACCGCTTGCTCTACCACCTGGTGCAAAACGCCAGCTGGATCGTGCCCCACAGGACGCTGGTGCGCAAGGTGTGGGGGCCGGAGTACGAAGACGAGAAACGGTTGCTGCGGCTCTACATCACCTACCTGCGCAAGAAGATCGAGACCGACCCCTCGAACCCACGCTACATCTTCACCGAGCGAGGGATCGGCTATCGGTTCGTGGACTTCAAACGGCTACGAGGGAGCCTCTAGCGTCCATATGCTTGCTGCCCCAGGGGAGAGCATGCGGCATCGCTCCGTATGCCTGCCCTGGCCCGTTCGGGTTGGATAGCAGTGCCATAGATGGCTTCCGTTCGTTCATCATGCAGAGCCCTCATTTGAGGGAGGAGGTAGGTCATGCGAAAGGCAACAACTCTCGGCGTTTTCTTTGTCATGCTTGTAAGCCTGCTGATGAGTGGAGAAGGAGGGTATGCCGCCAACACAGGCGTCACTCTGCACGCAGGTCTGGAAGAGAGGGCTACACTACCGACACCACGCACAGCCGAGGCGCTGCATACCACCATCGCTCCCACCCTCGATGGCGACCTCGGCGAGTGGTCTGCTATCCCGGAGACCATTCTCTCTCAGGGAACAGCCCGCTGGGTGAACCCTGTCGGGACAGTTCCTACTTGGCAAGACGCCAGTCTAGTCTTGCAGGCAATGTGGGACAGCGACCATCTCTACTTCGGCCTGCACGCCAACGATGACGTGCTGATACGCGATAGCGGTGCCGACTACTGGCGGGATGACATGATCGTCATTTGGGTAGACGGCGATGGGGATGGCGAGCAGCGTGGGCTGTATGACCATCAATACGCGCTCATGACCGATGGTCTCGTGAAAGACTGGAACCAGTCAACTGACCTGCAGGTGAAAATGCAGACAGTGACTGGGGGTTGGGATGTTGAGGTGGCTGTACCAGCCTCACACTTCCCTGCGGGCACTCTGGTCGAGGGCAATCAGATTCGCTTCACCTTCGCCTACTCCGATGATGATGATGGCGGAACATGGGACAGTTGGATGGAGTGGGAAGGGTATGGTGATAACAACTCTACCGCTGTCGACTACGGCTATCTGCTGCTGGGAGGGCCAGCTCCGACGCCCACGCCTACGGTCACACCCACGGCGACGGACACTCCCACGCCGACTGCCACGCCCAGCCCCACACCAACCGATACTCCCACGCCGACACACACGCCAACGGCCACGCCCAGCCCCACACCAACCGACACTGCCACGCCTACGCACACACCAACAGCAACGCCTACGTCTACGCCGGCTGGTGAGCCTGACCTATCGGCCTCCACCAAGAGCGCTGCACCCGAAACGGTGGACTACTTCCAGGAGGTCACGTTCACGATCATCCTGCGCAATAATGGCACCGGCGAAGCACACGTCAGCCTGAGCGACGTGCCTCCGCTGCCCTACAAAGCGGGCAGTGCCCTGGGCGGCATCTGGTGGGACGACACCGCTGGCGCCATCAAGTGGCAAGGCACGCTGGCAGTCGGGGAGTCTCGCATCTTCATGTTCCAGGTGCACGGACCTCTGCCCCCCATCCCACATGACACCATCTACACCAACAAGGTGACCATAGACGACGGCGTTCATCCGCCCTTCGTGCGCAGTGCCAGCGTCCTGGCCAACCCCCAGCCCACGCCGACGGCCACGCCGACAGCGACAGCCACCCCAGTGCTTCTCCGTTACTGGCTGCCACTGATGGTGAAGAGATAGCCCCCCCACACGGCTGCAATGACAAGGCCCTGCAAGGGGCAGCTTGCAGGGCTTTGTCTCTTTGGACTGAGCCATCGTCGGAGACGATACACTTCTTTCTCAAGGGTCTCTCGGCTTCATCAGCTTCATCGGCTGAATCGGCTCCATCGGCTGACTCTGCCGGCGCGCCGGGCTGGGCCGCCCCACCGCCGTGAAGATCAGCTCTGTGCCCAGGTAGATCTCCTCTCCCCAGCCGCCGCCCACTTCCGCTCGACGATCCGTGCGGGCCATCCGCACCTCCACCTGCTCAGCGCCAGCCTGCTGAGCCAGGGCTTCAGCGTGGGGCAACATCACTTGCTGCGCGTGGCGCACAGCCTGCTCCAAGTCCCCAAAGTCATGCACGCCATCGGGCAGGTGCAGCCGGAACCGCCCACCGCCGTCCAGAGGGCTGATCAGCACCCGCAGCCGCTGGACCACGCCGCCGGCCACGGCCCCCACCGCGTTAGCCACCTCCGCGTGGGGCGGGATGATCAGCTCCGTGTGCAGCCGCTCGGCCACGAGGGGCATGTAGGCCTCCACCGGTGCGCCGATGGCCACCAGCGGCCGCCGCAGCGTCAGCTCACAGCCCAGGTCGCCATCCCCAGGGTTGCTGAGTGCCCGCTCCAGTAGTGCTGCCGCTGTCGGCTCCC
>CBDURC010000182.1:0-6283 GCA_965369635.1 uncultured Anaerolineales bacterium
GTTTGGTTAGGAGGGAGTTGAACTCCCGACTTCGGCAGTGCAACTGCCTCAGAACGGCTTGTCTGAACCGGATTAGGGCCAGAGCCTTGTGTCAAGACTTCAGCGACCTAGTCGTAATGCACTTGCTTGCTGCCTATGTAGTTCTGCAGCATGGAGACGATCAGGATAAGAACGAACAACAAGAAAGACATGGCCGATGCATAGCCGAAGGTGGGCGTGCCAAAGGCGTTGTTGTAGATCAGGATGGAGGCGGTAGTTGTGGTGCGCAGTGGCCCGCCAATTGCCGTGGCCGACGCCGCAGCCATCATGAAGACGTGGTTGAACGCTTTGAACGAGCCGATGACGGCGATCAGAGACAGGAAAAAGGTCGTTGGAGAGAGAAGCGGAATGGTAATGTAGCGGAAGAGCTGCCAGCGCCCGGCACCGTCAATCTTGGCCGCTTCGTACAACTCATAGGGTATCGTGCCCAGGCCAGCCAGGAAGATGGTGGCGTCGTAACCCACCCAGAACCAAATGACGAAGAACATGACCGTGACCAGCGCCACGCTGGGGCCGCCGAAGGGGATATTCAAGCCCCACATCTCGCCCAGCACGGTGAAGACGCCGCGCGGCTCCTTCATCCAACGCAGTACAGGCAGTCCTATGGCGTCCAGTGCCTTGTTGATGGGCCCGAACGTGGGATTGAACATCTTGGCGAACACTGCACCAGAGGCCACGGTGGAGGTCACATAGGGCAAGAAGTAGACCATGCGCAGCCCTTCCTTGCCTCGGATCTTCTGGAAGAGCAGGTAGGCGATCACCAGGGCCAGCAAGAGCTGGATGGGCACCGTGCCCACCACGTACCACAGGGTCACCTTCAACGAGTTCCAGAATCTGTCCGTGGTCAAGGCGCGAGTGTAGTTGGCGAACCCCACATAGTCGCCTTTGACGATGAACCACTTGTGCAGGCTGATGTAGAAGGCATAGAAAACAGGAAGAAAATGAAAGAGGAGCAGGATGATGGTGGCCGGCAAGATGAACAGATAGCCCTGCAGGGTTTCTCGTGCGCGTCGCGCTCGGCGGCCAGAGAACAATTCCATACGGGGCTGGATATCGCCCCGTAGCGTATCTGATAGACCAGCCATCAGCGTCCCCTTCTGTGAAGGATGTGAGCCGGCTTTTCCCAGCTCCCAGGCCAAGATGCCGAGTTGTGGGAACTCGCCCATGGAGAACCTGCGTAAAGCATTATACCAGAAATCCCTGAAAGCGTCAAAGAAGCCGAAGAAGCAGTGCGGGACGGCAAGACCATCGAGCGGGCTCTTTTGCAGTATACTTGCTTCCATGGCCACAGCCCATGACCTGGGTCATACGCTGCGGCAGGATGGAACGCCAGCCGGTCTAGCCTTTGGCCTGCACTGCGGCATACACCTCGGCTGTCGCCTGAGCTGTCTGCTGCCAGGAGAAACGGGCGGCCTGCGCCAGCGCCTCGCCTCGCAACCTCCCCCGCAGCGCCGCGTCGTGCCAGATCTGTTCCATCGCTGCGGCCAACTCGGTCACATCATCAGGGGAGACCAGCAATCCAGCCTGTCCTACAACCTCTGGCAATGAAGAGACGTCGGAAGTGATGGTTGGGGTTCCACAG
This sequence comes from uncultured Anaerolineales bacterium, assembly GCA_965369635.1. Lineage (GTDB taxonomy): Bacteria > Chloroflexota > Anaerolineae > UBA3071 > UBA3071 > UBA3071. The sequence goes on from CBDURC010000182.1 coordinate 1,622, forward strand.
GCCAGCGCCTCTAACACGGGCAGTCCGAACCCTTCGTAATGGGAGGGAAAGACGAGGGCCACGGCAGCAGTGTAAAGCGCTGGCTTGTCAGCTTCGTCCACCCAGTCTGTGAAATGCACGCAGGACTCGATCCCCAGCTCGCGGGCGATGCGGCGGGGGTCAGGGGTGAAGTCGCTATCCCTTTGCGGCAGGCGGCCCGCGATGACCAACGCCGGGCACCACCCTTCTTCGAGGCGATTCCCTGGCCGCTGCCCCGTGCCTGGTGGCTGCTGGTCAGGAGACCAGCAGGGGACCGATGCTGTCGAGGGTATCCCTTCAAGCATTTGGGCGAAGGCCGCCAGCAGTCCGGCAACGTTCTTACGCACGTCAAAGCCCCCCAGGTAGAGGAGAAAGCGCTCGGGCAGGCTGTACTTGCGCCGCACCGCGTCCACCTGCGCCGGATTGACCCTCCGCATGGACGCGGGGGCCGCCTCGTGGGTGACCCACACCCGCTCGGCGGGCAGACCAAGGTGGGTGCTGATGTCCCGCCGTGAGGCATGGGAAACGGTGATCACGCCAGCGGCGCGGTGGGCAGCGGTGGCAACGAGACGGGTGTACAGCCGCACCAGAAGGGTGCCTCGATACGGTGGCAGCAGCAGGGGGATCACGTCGTGAATGGTGACGATAGTGGGCACCGTTGGCCGCAGGGGGGACCCCCAGTGGGGGACGTGTGCCAGGTCGGCCTCCAGTCGCCGGCAGGCGCGAGGGAAGGCGACTTGCTCGAACCACACCTTGCTCAGGTTCTCGCTCACCCGATCAAAGGGAGTGGTGAGCGGCAGCACACGGCAGCCGTGCAGTTTCCCAGAGGGCGCGTGCCCAGGCCAGAGCGTCAGCAGGTATTCATGCTCCGGTGTGACCTCGGGCAGGTGCGCCAGCAGGTGGCTCAGGTACTGCCCGCTCCCCGTAGCGGTCTGTCCCCAGAACCAGCCGTTCAGGATGATGCGCATGGGTACTCCTAAGAAACTTTCCGAGATCTTCTGGCTGCCTGTCCCGTTCCAGCCTCACCCACCGACGGGGACACTCACTATCAGACTCGACAAGGCAAACAGGCCAAACCCGATGATGACCGCGCCGGACACTCTGTTCACCCAAAGCAGACTGCGGGGGGTGAACCTTGTGCGGAACAAGCCAACACCGCCGCTCAGGAGAAGCCACCATAGAGCTGAGCCGGTGAATACTCCCAGGACCAAGATGGCCGCAGAGACATAGTTGCCTTCGGAGCTTGCCACTCCCAATCCAGCGAATATGGCGGCGAAGGAGAGAATGGTCAGCGGATTGGTGAGAGTGAGCAGGAAAGTCGAGGCATAAGCGCCGATCAGTCCTCTCCCTGCGACCGAAGCCGCCTGTTCAGCAGGTCTTCTCAGCAAGGTTCTGAGGCCCAAATAGCAGAGGAACACTCCGCCGACGAGGCGCACCCAGGCCTGTTGGCTGATCAAGAAGCTGGAAATGAAGGTCAGTCCGAATCCAGCAATGCACCCGTAGATGGCATCGGCCGTGGCTGCTCCCAAACCGGAGACGAGACCAGAAGTCCACCCTTCTGCCAGTGTGCGGCGCATGCACAGCACACCGATCGGCCCGACAGGGGCGGCAATGGAGAAGCCTATGATGAGTCCCCGAACAAAGAAGCTGATGTCCATTGATCTTCCTTGAGATGAGCACAATGAGATGAGCGCAGTCTCGCAGGGCTGCACAGTGCAACGGTGACTGATTATAGCGCTGGTTCGCCGAGATGCCAAGCCTTGATTCGAGCATGCGATACCAACTCCAGGGTTAGGGTCCGCAAAAGAACTAGCTCCCGCATTCTGTCGGGAAAACACGGGGAAACGCGGGAAGATATCCTTTTGCGAGCCCTTGGTGCAGCTCTGTTGAATATCCGTTGGCATTGCCGGGACAACCTGGAGCTGAACTTGCGCGAACAGCCTGGCTGGGGTATTCTATTGCTCAATGCGCTTCAGCAGCGATTATTGACGTGTGAAGGAGAATCAGGCGATGACGAAGAAAGATGCCCCCGTCAGAGCGACGGGTAGCGAACCTCTGGATCGGCTGTGTGCCGACACGCTGCGGATGCTGGCCGCCGATGGCGTGCAGAAGGCCAATTCGGGCCATCCCGGCATGCCCATGGGCATGGCCGACGCTGCCTACGTCCTTTGGACCCGCTTCCTCAAGCACAATCCAGCCAATCCCCAATGGCCCGACCGCGACCGCTTCATCCTTTCGGCCGGTCACGGTTCCATGCTCCTCTACGGGCTGCTGCATCTCACCGGCTACGATCTGCGCTTGGAGGAGTTGATGGAATTCCGCCAGTGGGGCAGCCGCACGCCCGGCCATCCGGAGCATGGGTTGACGCCAGGGGTCGAGCTCACCGCCGGTCCTCTGGGGCAAGGGTTTGCCGCTGGCGTGGGCATGGCTCTGGCTGAACGGTGGCTGGAGGCGCGCTTCAACCGCCCTGGCTTCCCCATCGTGGATCACTTCACCTACGCCATCGTCAGCGACGGCGATCTGATGGAAGGCCTCTCCCACGAGGCAGCCTCGCTGGCCGGGCACCTGGGCCTGAGCAAGCTCATCTACCTGTACGACGACAACCACATCTCTATTGAGGGCCCGACGACGCTGGCCTTCACCGAGGACGTCCCGGCTCGTTTCGCCGCCTATGGGTGGCACGTGCAGCGGGTGGATGGTCACAATCAGGCAGATGTGGAGGCGGCCATCCGCGCCGCCCAGGCGGAGACGCTGCGACCTTCTATCATCGCCTGCCGCACGCACATCGGCTTCGGCAGCCCACACAAGCAGGACACCGCCGGAGTGCACGGATCGCCGTTGGGGGAGGAGGAGCTGCGGTTGACCAAGGAGAACCTGGGATGGCCGCAGGAGCCTAACTTCTACGTTCCGGACGAGGTGCTGCCCGTTTTCCGTGCCGCTCGCCAAGAGGGCGCGGCCCGCGAAGGGGCCTGGCGCGAGCTCTTCGCCCGCTACCAGGAGGCCTACCCCGACCTGGCCGCCGAGTTCGAGCGGGTCATGGCCGGAGAGCTGCCCGACGACTGGGAGGACGCGTTGCCCCTCTTCACGCCTGACGACGGGGCGATGGCCACCCGCGCCGCTTCGGGAACCACACTCAATGCCATCGCCTCGGCCGTGCCGGAACTGCTCGGGGGCTCTGCCGATCTGCATCCCTCTAACAAGACCTATCTCAAGGGCTATGACGACATCCAGCGTGGTAACTTCGGCGGGCGGAATCTGCACTTCGGCGTGCGGGAGCATGGCATGGGCGGTATTCTCAATGGCCTGGCGATGCATGGCGGCATCATCCCCTACGGTGGCACCTTTCTCGTCTTCAGCGACTACATGCGTCCCAGCATCCGGTTGGCGGCCATGATGGAAGCCCATGTCATCTACGTCTTCACCCACGACAGCATCGGCGTGGGCGAGGACGGCCCCACTCACCAGCCGGTGGAGCACCTGGCCGCGCTGCGTACCATTCCGGGACTGACCGTCATTCGTCCCGCCGACGCTCGGGAAACAGTGGAGGCCTGGCGCGTGGCGCTGAAGCATGACCACGGGCCGGTGGCGCTGGCCCTCACTCGCCAGGGCCTGCCGGTACTGGGCATCCCAGCCGAAGGGTTGCGCGCGGGGGTCGAGCGGGGCGGTTACGTCCTGGCCGACGACGCCGCGCCGGAGGTGATTCTCATCGGCAGCGGATCGGAGGTGTCGGTGGCTTTGGCGGCTTGCCAGCTATTGGCCGAACGGGGCGTGGCCGCCCGCGTGGTGTCCATGCCCAGTTGGGAGCTGTTCGATGCTCAGCCGCAGGAGTACCGGGAGGCGGTGTTGCCGTCTGGACCGCCCCGAGTGGCGGTTGAGGCGGGAATCTCCCAAGGCTGGCACAAGTACGTGGGCGCCGAAGGGGCTACCGTTACCGTGGATCGCTTCGGCGCGTCCGCGCCCTACAAGGTGCTCATGGAGGAATACGGCCTCACAGCCGAGCGTGTGACCGAGAAGGCGCTGGGGTTGTTGGGGGGGAGGTAATTCGGTAGGTTGGTAGTTCGGTAGATTGGTAGACAAAGGTGCAACGCACTTTGTTCAAGTGCGTTGCACCTGGTATAGACGCTATACCGCAGCCTGTTCTGCTAACACGGAGCGGAACTTGTAGCCGTAGAGAATCTGCCCCGCCTCGCCGTCCTCGCGAATTCTGCGCGTTACCATCTCCACCGGCATGCCGATGCGAACCTGATCTGCATCCACATCAGTGAGTTGGGCGGTAAGCATCGGCCCTTCCTTCAGTTGTACCAAGGCGACTGTGTAGGGCAAGTATTCTTCAAATCCCTTGGGGGCGCTGTACATCGTCGAATAGGAATACACCTCCCCGCGCCCGCTGAGCGTGTAGGGGAGCTGTGCCGGTTCCGTGCAATGCGGGCAGATGTCCCGCGGCGGGAAGATCTTGTTGCCGCATTCTGTGCAAACCTCGCCCACCAGGCTGTAGCGCTGCTGGCGGGTACGCCAATCCCGTGCGATCCTCATGCTGTTGACAATCCTCCTAAGTTGACATAGACGCGAGCTGGACGCGGCCAGTTGCGAACTGGACATATTCTACCACAAATCCTCTCTCATTCTCTATCAAGACGCCAGTGA
>CBDURC010000183.1:0-6264 GCA_965369635.1 uncultured Anaerolineales bacterium
GTGGTGGTGATTTTGGTGCACGGGTTCGTCGATGCAACGCTCTATGCCAGCCGGACGTTGCCGTTTCTGTTCGTGCCGTTTGGGTTGGCTATAGCGAATGGCCGAATCAGCAAATCGGCAAATCAGCAAATCCGCAAGTCGCTAACTTGTCCTGAGCGAAGCCGAATCCCAAATCCCCAATACGCATTACGCATTACGCATTGCGCATTACCTATTCTCTTGCTGGCCGGAGCGCTGATCTGGCGACGGCCGCTGCTGGGCCTGGTCTTCTCCAACCTGGGGACGGTGCACCAGACCCGGGCCGAACTGAGCGTCTACGACTGGCCGGAATATCCCATCCAGGACGCCGTGCGGCGGGAGCACCGAGACAGTCTGGCGCCAGCCGTGGCCGAGTTCAGGCGGGCACTGGCCTGGGATACGGGCAACGTCACCGCCAACCAGCGTCTGGGGCAGTTGGAATTAGCGTGGGGCGACTATGCGGCAGCACTGGCACATTTGCAGACCGCGTGGGGAGGTGCCAATACCCAATACCCAATACCCAATACCCCATCTGCCTTGCGGCAACTGCTGGGCGAGGCGCTGATTGTCAACGGTCAGTTAGAAGCGGGGCGCGCCCTGTGGAGCACAGTGGAAAACGGTCAGGGCCAGTTGGGGCTGCGAGCCTGGTGGTACACAAGCATCGGCGACGAGGAGCGGGCAGAGTGGGTGCGGCGGGCCTCTGAGACAAGGTGATGGGGAGAGGGGGAGCAGGGGAGCAGAGGGGCGGCACAGGAGCAGAGGTGCAAGGGAGCAGGGGTGCGGAGGAGAAGCAACGACTATGGCAACTGTAGGCTTCAATTCGCAAACTGGATCTCCCGCAGCGTCGTCGCTTTGTTCTGCAACCGTTCCAGCATGCGGTATTCTCCAACCCATTCGGCGAGATCCAGCGTCTCCTGCAACTCATCATTCTCATAGCGCCGCAGGAATTCGGCCGTGGACAGGCCATATCGGGTTTCAAATGCGCTCAGTCGCTGCTGGGTGCGCCGGATGCCCGTTTCCAGGAGGCGTAATCCGTTTTGCAACGCCGCCTCCACCAGCGGCCGCAGAAGACGCTGTCGGGGAGAAACCAGAATGAGTTCAGCCATATGCGCTCTCTCCTCTCGCCCAAGGGCTGCTTGGGGGCTTCATGCTCAACACTGAGTTCGATTTCCGTGGGCAAATTGTACCACCATTGCCGCCTGTTGGCAAGTCTGGAAAATGGCGGATAGCTGATGGCAGATGGACTGGAAGACAGGGAGACGAGGAGCGGAGGGGCAGGGGTGCAAGGGAGCGGAGGGGCAAGGGAGCAAAGGAGCAGGCGGTGGAGCATTTATCGTCAGTGATCCATGCTGGCTACTCGCCTGGGGATTGCCGGATGATGCCGGGCAGGCGGTCAAAGTGGCGATCGAAACTGAAGATCTCGCGCATCCCTCGTCGCTCCATATGAACGGCCACCAGCGCGTCGGCGAAATCTACGTTCTTCTCGGCAAAGAGGTGCAAGGCAGCCAGCAGACCGAGTGTATCGTCCGCTTCCAGTCCCTTGTGGCTTAACAGCTCCTGCAAAACTCGTGCGATGTCGTGATGAGGATGACCGTAGAAGGATTGGAGCACCCACACGGTCTCGGCAACGACGATCTCGTCAAGCACGAGCGTCACCTCGCCTTGCTCCACCGCTTCGAAGAGGGCGTGAGCCTGAGCCGCCATCTCCGGCGGGTCACCCGTCAGGAAGCGCAGGATGACATTGGAATCAACGTAGGCGCGTCTCATTCGTCGCCTCGGGCCAAACGGTCTCCCAGTTCGCCGCGGATCTCTTCGCGAATGAGCTGATGCCCCTGGTAGGCCCGGGTGGCCGGGAGCACGCCGCAGAGTTCACTCAAGGGACGATGGTGCAGGGGGACCAAGACCAACCGGTCGCCCTCGAGCAGGAAAAGCAAGCGGTCTTGTCTCTCGATCCCCAGAGCTTCACGGATGGCCTTGGGAATCGTGATCTGTCCTTTCGCCGTTACCGTAGCTGTTGCTGTCGTCATCGTGTTTCTCCTTAGTATTTTGTCTCTCGCTTACATGATACCATATCCCCTTACTGCTGTCAAGTCGTAAGGCGGCACTGAGACACGGAGACGGGGAGACGGGGAGCGGAAGTGAGGGGGAGACAAGGAGCCGGGGAGAAGGGGAGCGACGGAGCAAGGGTAGAGGGGGAGTGGTGATCCGAGATGTCCTGTGATCCGCGTTCTTAGGGAGCAGGGGAGAGGGCAGGAAGCAGGCAAGGAGAGGCAGCAGATAGGCGAGAACGTGCTGGTGACCGGCGGGGCCGGCTTCATCGGTTCGTACCTGGTGGATGCCCTGCTGGAGCAGGGGAACGAAGTGCGGGTCTACGATAACTTGGAGCCGCAGGTGCATAGTGGCTTGCGCGAGCAGGGCCGTTGGCCTGAATACTGCAAACCCGGCGCTGAGTACGTCTTGGGCGACGTGCGCGACCGTGACGCCTTGCGCAAGGCCATGCAAGGTGTGGACGTCATCTTCCACTTGGCGGCCGCCGTGGGCGTGGGCCAGTCCATGTACGAGATCGAGCGCTACGTGGACGCCAACACCCGCGGCACAGCCGTGCTACTTGACACTCCGGTCAGTGATGCTACAATAGGGGACGGGGTAGGCACCGGGCGGGCTTTCACAGCATGTTCTCAGCCCGGTCACCAGCTTTTCTCCCCGGGTAGAACATAGAGAGGAGGTGCCCGATGGCGACGCATGAGATGGTATTGGAGGCGGTGAACAGCCTGCCGGACGAGCGGATAAACGAGGTGCTGGGCTTCATTAGCTATTTGCAGTGGCGGGAAGGGTTGCTTGAGGACCAGTCCTGGTTCTGGAGCCCGGCGTGGCAGGCTCGTATTCGCCAAGGGGAAGCAGATATTGCCGCCGGCCGCACCAAACGGGTGACGGCTGAAGATATTGAGGAAGGGCTAGCCTGGCTGGATGTCTGACATCGCTATCGAACTCACTGAACGAGTCAAGGCGGACTATCAACACCTGCCTGCGCACGTGAAGAAGAAGTTCAAGAAACAGTTGCGTTTCCTGGCCGCCAATCCCAGGCATCCCTCGTTGCGGATCCATCCCATTCGGGGAAGCAGTGGGTACTGGGAGTTCTATATTGACGACAAATATAGGTGCGTGTTCCGACGAGAGGGCAACGTGTACTACCTGATAGCTGCCGGCTCACATCAGGTGGTAAACGAGTTTGCCAGAAGATAGTCAGATATGGCTTCGCATCCAAGAAGTCACTTCCGGTTTCCCGCCAACTCACCCGACGGTGAACCATAGACGGGCGAGAAAGTGCTGTTGACCACCGGGGCTGGCTTCATCGGGTCTCACCTGCCGGAGGAGCAGGGGAGCAGGGGAGCGGAGGGGCGGGGGAGCAGAGGAGCGGAGGAGCAGGGGCGCGGAGGAGCAGGGGTGCAAGGGAGCAAGGGGGCAGGGGAGACAAGGAGACAAGGAGACGGGGAAACGTGGAGGCACCTGGCCACCCGATCACCAAGTCATACGTCCTCTTGTGGAGGATGCCAGCCGACCCTTGCCCAGCGGCGGCGTGCTTCTACGATGTCGGGGTGGTTCATGTTCAGGGCAGCCACGGTAGCCTGCCCCACAGGAGTCAGGCCGATGATTTCGCTGCCATCTTCGCTCCAGCGGAAGTGCTGGCGCCATTGCTGTCGCCGTGGATGGAACAGCGGCACGCTTTCGCCTGTAAAGGGATCCTGGGCCTCGATCTGTGCACCCTTGAACTCGTTGCAGGAATGGCAGGCCAGACACAGGTTTTCCCACACCGTCTGCCCGCTGGCTGCTTCGGGGATGATATGGTCAACCACCAGACGCGCTCCCGTAATGGAGGTCAGGGTGTGGCAGTAGGCACACTGGTTGCGGGATTCGGCCGCCACGCGCTGGCGTAGAGAGCGGGGGATGCGCGTTCTGGTCATTCGGGTCTTTGCAACTCTTCTCGCGAGGGGATGCGGTGCCCACGCCATTTCAAGAGCATATAAGCGTGAGCCTTTTTCAGCGTCAGACGACGGGCCTCTTCGCCGATAGCGTGCAGCGTTTCTTTCTCGCCAGCCGTGATGGTCCCCTGGTTGTTCTTGGCCAGCAGGCGGTTATACAACCGCTGGCGGGCTGGCGACAACTGACTCTGCGCCACCCTCCACAGGGGTTCGTTGTCAAGGTTTTCCAGCGCCTTCAATTCTTCTTGCAGAGGGGACGGCAAATCGGCAGCCAACGGGGGGACGCCCTCCATCAGGCGCTCCGCGAGAAACTCTTCCAGCGCCTTCCGGGCTATGGTTGCAGCCCGATGATAGCGTTGTAGCGTCTCATCCGGCAATTGAAGGGCTACGGTCTGGGTCACGAGCAGCCTCCTTGGCACTGAAGACATGCCTCTAGCTGGTGTGGGAACGAATGCGCACGCCGCCTTCCGTCGCCACAGCGAAGCGGCCAGCCAACCTATCAGCATATTGCTCCAGGACGGCCTTCACCACACGCACGCGGTTGGTCGGACTCTCGTCGTGAAGCCGAAGCAGCAAGACACCATAATGCGGCTGGCCGCTGCGAAAGACGAGTTCACCAAAATCCTTGTCGTTGGTAACGAGGATTCGTCTCTCGGTCACAGCTCGGGCCAGGATGTCCTGATCCTCAGCCTGAGGCATTGTCTCAGCGACGGCGAGCACGTCGTGACCAACGCTGCGCAGGTACTCCAGTACCGCCGCACCGGTGGACTCATCTACGATGAACTGCATGGTGGCTGCCACCTACGCGGGAACGGCGAGGGGGAAAACATCCTCATGGGCCAGCACTTGGGCCGCGTAGGCCAGGGCAGCGCGGATGTCAGCGGGCTGCAAACGGGGATACTCCTGCAGGATGTCACGCTCCGGGATGCCTTGAGCCAACATGCGCACAATCAACTCCACCGGGATGCGGGTTCCTCGAATCACCGGCTTGCCGACCATGACTCGGGGGTTCATGCTGATACGCTGCCAAAGCTGTTCGTCCATGCGCCTTCGTATGCTCCTCAGAGAGTCCAGAATCTGTAGCTACAGATAGTATAAGCGATGTTGGAGTGATTGTCAAACAGGCAAAGCTATGGCCGATGGCGGAGGTGCAAGGGAGCAGGGGAGCTAGGGGGCAGGGGAGCAGAGGGGCGGAGGGGTGCAGGCGGAAGATGGAAAAGAGAGGATGGAGGATAAAAGAGGGGAGATAGGGGGAGGAATAGTGCAAACCCACAGGGATAGGATCATACTCCCTGTTAGAGGGACAATAGAAGATTGTATGGGGAGGTGATTGACATGGAGCCGACAGGCGTGACTATGACAATGAAGGAAATCAAGGCCCTCGTTTTTCGGTTGCCGCCTCTGGAGTTTGTCCAACTGGTGGATGAGATGAGGGAACGAGCCGAGACGTTCGAGATGATGCGGCTGGCTGAGACAGGCTTTGCCGAATGGAACGAACCCGGAGAGGACATCTATGACCACCTCGCAGATGAGGGCTGAACGCGGTGAGATCTGGCTGGTGCGATTTCCCTTCACCGATCTGAGTAGCACCAAGGTCAGACCAGCGGTGGTGTGGGCGGTGTTTGGAGAGGATGCGATTGTAGTGGGGGTGTTTTCGAGGGTACCGGCCAGACCGATACGGGAGACCTGGGTGCTGATCGAAGAGGGGGAACAGGATTTTCCTCAAACCGGCCTGGCAAAGACGTCTGTGGTCAAGGCAGAGAAGTTGACGATAGTTCATTATTCGGTGCTGCAGCGCAGGTTAGGGCGCTTGTCGCCAGCGCTGATGTCCCGCATTGGGAAAGCTTTGAAGAAGGCATTATACTTGGAGTGAGCAAGGGAGCGGAGGGAGCGGAGGGGCGGGGGAGCGGAGGAGCAGGGACGCAGGGGCGCGGAGGAGCGGGGGAGCGGAGGAGCAGGGACGCAGGGGAGCAAGGGAGCAGGGGAGCGGGAGCCATAGATGATACAGAGTCATGAGGAATTGGACGTGTACCAGTTGGCCTTCAAAGCAGCGATGAGGATCTTCGAGGTCTCCAAGAAGTTTCCTCGTGAGGAGACGTATTCGTTGACGGACCAGATTCGGCGGTCGTCGAGGTCGGTCTGCTCCAACATCGCTGAGGCCTGGCGCAAACGACGCTATGAAGCGGCTTTTGTGAGCAAGCTGAACGATGCTGAGTCCGAAGCAGCAGAGACGCAGACATGGCTCCAGTTTGCGGTTGAGTGCACG
>CBDURC010000184.1:0-6183 GCA_965369635.1 uncultured Anaerolineales bacterium
AAGGGATAGCTGAATAGCTATCCTTTTTTGTTGCCTAAATCACACATTCCAAGTTATTGTTCAATGAAACAAAATTAACCTAGAAGGCTGGTAAGAACCGATGGCAGCCAATTACCTAAATAATGGCACAAAATCCCAGGCCACAAGCTCCGAGTCTTCATATAGATAAGCCCCAGAACCCAACCCGCCATAGTTTGCGTTAACTGACCTTCCCCCCGAAAACCAGGCCAGTTGCTCTTAGAGTCCGCCTATGATACGAAGGCATAAGGAGGGCTCTAGTGAAAGCAAGGAGATACACAGAGAAACAGATCATCACTGTGCTTAAGGAGGGGCAAGCCGGCGCCAAAACTGCCGATCTATGTCGCAAGTATGGCATGAGCGACGCCTCCTGCTATAACCAGTAGACGAATAGATCATCACTGTGTCTTGTGGAGGCGAGGCCCACACTGGTCATGCTACAGGACATCTAACACAGGGTGTGTCTCAAGTTGCTACGTTGCCTTTTGATCTCTTCAGAAGACATCCGACAACCAAGGCCCGACCACCTATGAGTCGACCGCACCGCGGATTGGGCTATAATAGGCCCCATAATCACATGCTACTGATAGCTTGTATGACTGAGGGACTGTAATCTGTGACGGTAGAACGGCATTTCTTGGGCTGGGATGCACCGGTTACAGACAAGGTACGGCAGTTTCTGTTGCCGTCACAGCTTTCGGGCCCCGTCGATCTGGAGAGCCAGCTGATAGTGGTACCGACCAGGCAGGCGGGGCGAAGGCTGCGGGAAGCGCTGGCAATGCATTGCGCCGAGCAGAATACGGCGCTGCTGTCGCCCCGCGCAGTGACACCGGCCTTCTTCCTGCATCCCGAACACGGGCTAGGCAATGCAGCCAATCAAACAGAGGTAACAGCAGTCTGGATAGACGTATTGATGACAGCCGATCTCAGCCAGTACGGTGGGTTCTTTCCAGCACGAACGCCTGAGCAGTCCTTCACCTGGGCAATGCACACCGGCGGTCTGCTACAGCGGCTGCGGGATACGCTGGCCGATGGTGGACACTGCATAGCAGACATATATGCCGAATACGGCAGTATCCTGGAGGAACAGGAACGCTGGAGAGACATGGCCGGGCTGGAGGCGGCCTACATGGCAAGGCTGGCAGAACTCGGATTGGAGGACCCGTGTGAGACACTGATACGCCAGGCCGAACGGCCGGATCTCCCCGAGGGAGTCGAGCGAGTTGTCGTAGCTGCAGTTCCGGACCCGACGCCTATTACTCTCCGTGCCTTGGAGCATCTTTCCTCGCACGTAGCCGTTGATGTTCTCGTACACGCTCCAGAATCAATGGCGGACTACTTCGATGATTGGGGCCGCTCCATCACGGACAAATGGAACGAGATCGAGATTGCCATACCCAACCCACAGAGAAACGTGCTCCTCACCGGCTCTCTAATGTCGCAGAGCCGCAAGGTTGTGGAGGTGATGGCGGAGGAGAGCACCCGCTTCGGTCCAGCCGACATTGCCATCGGCGTGCCCAATAGTGAGATAACCCCTTTCCTGATGGCAGACCTGGCGGACAAGAACCTGATCGCTTTCGATCCCGCGGGCAAGAGCATGGCAGAGCATCCGCTGTACCGCCTCCTCGAGTCTTTTCATGCCCTGGCTACTGAAGGGACATATTCCAGCTTCAGCGCGTTTCTGCGGCACGCCGACGTGCTCACATTCCTTAGTAAGAAGCACAATACCTCTGCGCGGTGGCTCCTAGAGGAACTGGACGAGTTCCAGAACCAGCACCTGCCTCTGGGCACGGAGGACATAACCAACCGTCTGTTGCGCAAGAACGCCGGAAATCAGGAGGATCAACGCGCATTCCGAAGCCTGCATAAGGCAGTGCTGTTTGTTCAGGAGCAACTTGAGTGGTTTCAGCGCCAGAACATGGACACCGCGGTACGCTCACTGCTACAGACGCTGTATGAGGTCAAAATGGTCACTCCCGGTGACCCTGAAGACGGGGAGTTCATAGCGGCCTCCGAGTTGATAGAAAACACGCTTCGGGAACTGGCCAGCGACGTGATCAGCAGGCTCGGTATCGAGAAAGCGAACGCGCTGCAGATGCTGCTGCAAAGGCTGTCCCCACAGCGATACTTCGTCGAACGTCAGGGCGCCCTGATCGACCTCGAAGGCTGGCTGGAATTGCCCTGGAATCCTGCCCGGTTGATGATCGTCACGGGGATGAACGATGGTTTTGTCCCTGATGGGCAGCTGAGTGATGTCTTTCTGCCTGATACCCTGCGAAAGCAGCTGAACCTGCGCTGTGACGCCGACCGTCTGGCAAGGGATGCATATCTCATGCGTGGGCTTATCGAGTCACACAGCGATGATGGCCGTGTGTGCTTCCTCGTCAGCAAGACGGGGGCCACGCGTGATCCGTTGAAGCCGTCCCGCCTTCTCTTTCGCTGCAGCGACGCAGAGCTTCCCCAGCGTGCCAGACAGCTCTTCGGTGACGCGCAGGACGAACAGGCCGGCTACCCACCGACAATCAGCTTCCGTCTGCAAGCAGTCCCGCCTAGCGATATCCGGGCGGACAGGCTTGACCCCGCGAGACTATCAGTCACCAGGTTTAAGGAATATCTGAAGTGCCCCTTCCGTTTCTACCTCAAGCACGTCCTGGGCATGGAAGAACTCGACGACGAGAAGGTGGAGATGGACGCGCTCGATTTCGGATCACTGGTGCATGAGGTGCTGAGCCAGATCCCCAGGAGTCCCGCCATGGCCAAGTGTGAAGACCCCGTCAAGTTGACTGAATTCCTCTGTGCTGAAGCGGACAAATGGGCAACCGAGCGCTTCGGGTCCCCGCTGCCGCTGCAGATAAGAATCCAGCTTGATGCCGCCAAACAGAGACTCCGCGCCGCAGCACGGGTACAGGCCGACCTGGTCGAAGAGGGCTGGCAGATACTTGACTCCGAGGTGGGAATCAAGGCCGCGCTCTGCGGTATGCCCATCGGTGGCAGGATCGACCGCATCGACAGGCACATCAAGACCGGTCGGATACGCATTCTCGACTACAAGACTTCCGATACTCTCCAGAAGGCCGACGAGGCTCACCTGGGCTCCGTCGTAGATGAAGTCCCCGACTACATGAGGGTAAGTGTAGATGGCAAAGAGAAGCGCTGGCTTGACCTGCAGTTGCCGCTGTACAGGCTACTCCTGCCCGAAGACAGGTTCTCTGACAGCATGGTTGAGCTCGGTTACTTCAATCTGCCCAAAGCCACAGACGAGACCGGAGTGGTGATCTGGGAAGGCCTTGATGATCACCTGCTGGCATCTGCAAGGCTCTGCGCCGAGTCAATCGTTGAAGATATCCGCAATCGCAGGTTCTGGCCACCGATCAAGAGAGTGAAATACGAAGATTTCGAGAGCCTGTTTCCGGGGGATATCCCTCACTGCATAGATGTGGAGGCTTTCGAAGCATTCATGAGGAAAGAGACGAAGTGACAGGAACCGGCATCAGCCATGTGGCCATCTCAGCGTCCGCCGGCTCGGGCAAGACCTTCCAGCTTGCCCACCGCTACATAGGCCTGATGGCCAACGGGGTTAGCCCTGACCGCATCATCGCGCTAACGTTCTCGCGAAAGGCGGCGGGTGAGATATTCGATTCTATCGTCAAGTACCTCTGCGACGCCGCCGCTTCACCTGAGGGGGCTCACAAAGTCGCCCAACGAATCGGCAAGCCCGAGTTCCGACAACAGGACTTCCTGCAATTGCTGCGAAGGCTCTTGCTGAGCATCAACACACTGCATATCAGCACGCTGGACAGCTTCACGGTGAGCATCCTCAAGTCATTCCCTATGGAGCTTGGCATTCCCTCGGCCTTCCAGATCATGGATAACGACAGTGGGGAGGCGAAGGCCGCCAGCCGCAAGGTGCTGGCCCTCATCTTCAACCATCGCCGTGCTCCCGAGGCAGCGCAGCAGGCATTTCTGGACGCCTTCAGACAGGCCACTTTCGGGGAGGAGACTAAGAACCTGGAGAAGAGCCTCGAAGCATTCATCACCGGCTTCAGAGAGCGCTACTGCTTCATGCCCGAAGCCGACACCTGGGGACAGGAGGATACGATATGGCCCGAGGGATCACCCTGGTTCGCACCGGTAGATGATCTCCCCACTGCCGCTGCTGAACTCAAAGCCTCGTTGCCCCCCAGTGGCTTCACAGAGAAGGCGCTGGATAGCCTCAACAAAATAATTGACTTCTGTTGCGGTTACGGCGAGTCATCATACTGGGATAGTGCCCTAGTTGGAAAAGCCGTCTTCCAGTCCCTTATGAACGGTCTTCAAGATCTGGAACGCGGCCAGCTGACACTGTCCTACAGTAAGCGAGACTACGCGCTGAGTGCCAGACAATGCCAGCTTCTGTTCATGCTATTGAGCCATGTCATGGGCATAGAGCTCCGCGCCGCGCTGCGTAGGACACAGGGCATCTATCAAGTCCTGCACCAGTACGAGCAGTTCTACGACGACATGGTCCGGCGCAGGGGACAACTCACGTTCACCGATGCTCAGTACTTACTGACTGCGGCCAACGAGTTCAGTTCCGGCAGTGTGCTCAGCCGTATGCCAGAACACGAGGCACGGCTCTACATAGACTATCGACTCGACTGCAAGCTGGACCACTGGCTACTCGACGAGTTCCAGGATACCAGCGACCTCCAGTGGGAAGTGCTGCGCAACCTTGCCGATGAGATACTGCAGGACGCCGGCGGGCAGCGCAGTTTCTTCTACGTGGGCGATGTTAAGCAGGCAATCTACGGTTGGAGAGGCGGCAACGCCCGTCTCTTCGGCAAGATACTCGAGCAATACGAGGGCCGCATTGAGCAGATCCCTTTGAGCGTGTCCTTCCGTTCCTGTCAACCTGTTATCGACACCGTCAACCGCATATTTGGCAGCTTCGCCGATGATCAACTGCCTCAACAGGCTGTCACTGAATGGGAGAAGATCTGGCAGGAACACAAATGTCAAGCAGACATCGTACCCGGACAGGGCTATGCTGCACTCCTAGAGCCACCATGCCACGACGGCGAGGTCAAGCCCGGTGACGCAGACAGATACCACGTGGTAGCCAGCCTTCTGAACGAGATCAAACCGCTGGACCGTGGCCTCTCAGTGGCGATCCTAGTACGTACCAATGATGTCGGCAAAGAGATCGTTGATCATCTTCGCAGCGAATGTCCGGGAATGCCCGTTGTTCACGAGGGCCGAGCAGCCATCAAGGACAACCCGGTCGTCTCGGTCCTGCTGTCGCTTGTGAAGTTCGCCGCGCACCCCGGTGACACCTTCGCCTGGCGTCACGTCCAGATGAGCCCTCTTGACGGCCACTTGGCAAAGCAGGGGTTGCACAGAGATAACCTGCCGCTCCTGTTATCGAAGGAGATACAGACGCATGGCTTTCAACCTTTCATTCGCCGTTGGGGAGCACAACTGAGTACAGATCAGCAACTGGACGACTCCGGTCGTAAGCGCCTCAACGACCTCATCAATGCGGCCGGCGAATTCGACAGGACGGGAGCCAGGGATTGCGGCGACCTCCTGCGTTTCATCGATAACTACCAGCTTCATGAACTCGGCATAGATAGTGTTGTACGTGTTATGACGGTATATCAGTCCAAGGGGCTGGGATTCGACATCGTTATTCTCCCCGACCTTCAGTCTGGCAATATGACCAAGGCTAGCTACCCGCCCTTCATCATCGCCCGCGACCCCGAAGCCGAGCGGCCGCTGTGGGCGTTGAAGATGCCTCGTGTTGCTGTTGCCGGGAGCGATCCCGTAGTGGCAGAGCAGGTGCAGAAGGCGAATGAAACTGCCTCTTTCGACGAGCTGTGCCTGCTGTATGTGGCCCTCACCAGGGCCAAACAGGGCCTTTACATGGTCACAGCCTTTCCCGGCAGGACTGCCAGCGCAGTGACACCTGCCGCCTTCCTGAAAGCGCAGCTGGTCGGCGACCCAAAGCCAACATGCGGTTCAGTCATCAAGATAATTGGTGAGGAGTTCACCTGTCTCTACCAAACAGGAGAACGTGACTGGTATCTCAGAGCCCCACGCAAAGGACAGCCGGTGAAACACGCTGAGCCACCTGAGCTATCCCGTGAATTCAGCAGGAAGCCCTCATTGAGACGCAGGCTTCTCGGC
>CBDURC010000185.1:0-6128 GCA_965369635.1 uncultured Anaerolineales bacterium
GACGACGGTATGACTCGTAGCGACGAGATACTCAGCACGTTCCAGGACATCGGTGAGATGTCACTGCGGAATTGGCGGGAGCGCTTTCCCGACTATCGGCCGTTAGGCTTCTTGAGTGGTTACGTGCCGGAGGAGCTGTTTCACGCCGCGGGATTCTCCCCCGTGTTCCTCTTTCACGGTCGAGAGGACCGCGGCCACGCCCAGGCACATCTGCCGGGCTTCACCTGTTGGGTGGTGCGCAGCGCACTCGACCAGGCGCTGTCGGGGGAGCTGTCGGCTTTGGCAGGTGTGGCCTTCGCCCATACCTGCGATGCTGTTCAGGCACTGGCCGATCTCTGGCCGCGAGTGGTGCCTGACCTTCCTGCCTTCTACCTCGCCATGCCGCACCACCTGGCCGCGCCGGCTGCCCGCCCGTACCTGTTGGCCGAGTTGCAGAGGCTGCGGGAGCGGCTGGAGCAGATCACTGACAGAGCGCTCAGCGACGAGGCGCTGCGTGAAAGTATCGCTTTGCACAACCGCACGCGAGCCCTCGTGCGGCAACTGTATGAGGTAGCCGACCGCCTGCCCGCGCCGGCGTTGCACACCGCTCTGCGGGCTGCCTTCCTCATGCCCAAAGAGGTCTACAATCCGCTGATGGCCGACCTCTTGGACACGCTGGAAGCCCACGCAGAGCTGGCCCCTGCCAAAGGCGAAGACCCTAAGGGTTCTACAAGAATCTTAGGATCTCAGCACCATCCCCGTCCCCGCCTTTTCATCGTCGGCCCTGAGTTGGCCGATCCAACGCTGTACCAGGTCATCGCCGATGCAGGCGGTCGCGTCGTGGGCGATTTGCTGGACCTGGGCCAGCGCTACTTCGCTCGTGCGGTGGACGAAACGGGCGGTCCGTTGGAAGCGTTGGTAGAGCACACCCTCGCCCTGCTGCCCACACCGACGAAGTACCATCCGCGGCGGCGGCGGGAAGCGCACTTGCTGGACATGGTGAGCGCAGGCGAGGCCGATGGTGTCATCTTCGCGCGCCAGAAGTTCTGCGACCCCCACGGCTTCGATGTCGTGGCGCTGAAGACCGCACTGGACAAAGCCAGCGTACCCCATCTGCTCCTCGAACTGGAGCAGACGCCTCACATCGGTCAGATGCGAACGCGGGTCGAAGCTTTCCTGGAGATGATCGGAGCGTAGCCATGCCCAAGTATCCCCGACTGCAGAGCCTGAAGGCCATCAACCGGGTTATGGAGCAGTACTACGTGAAGCGCAAGCTGATGGCCCGTTTGAGGCCCATGGCCTACGTTACCAGCGGCGCGCCGGTGGAGATTCTGGAAACGATGGGGGTGCTGACCCTGTATCCGGAGAACTACGGGGCGCTGTGCGGCGCGCGCCGCGACGCGGTCAAGCTGTGCGAGGTAGCGGAAGCGGACGGCTACTCCCAGGACCTCTGCTCCTACGCCCGCAGCCACATCGGAGCGGTGAAACAGCCCGACAGCGCACCGCTGAATGGCTTGCCCAAACCTGACCTTCTGCTCTGCTGCAACAACATCTGCGGGACGGTGCTCAAATGGTACGAAGTGCTGGCCGATCATTACGGCGTGCCGCTCTTCGTTCTCGACGTTCCCTTCCGGCGCGAGCCGCAGTCCGAGCCCCACGCTGTGCAGTACGTCACTGATCAGTTGGAAGCGCTCATCGCCTGGACGGAAGAGGTGACCGGCCGGCGGTGGAAGCCGAAGAAGTTCCGCGAGGTGCTGGCGCTGTCCAACGAGACGGTCAGCCTGTGGGGGGAGATCCGCGACCTGGGCATGCACAAGCCCTCACCCGTCAACGCGCCCGACCTCTTCGTGGCCATGGCCCCCATCGTCGCGCTGCGAGGCACGCGACAGGCGGTAGAGGTGTACAAGGGGTTCAAGGCCGAGCTGGAAGCGCGAGTGGCCGACGGTATTGCTGCCGTGCCTGGCGAACGCTACCGCTTGCTGTGGGACAACATCGCCATCTGGTACCGGCTGTATCGCTTCTTCCGGCCCTTCATGGACGCGGGTGCCTGCTTCGTTACCGATAGCTACACCAATGCCTGGGCGGCAGCAGAGTCGGTGGACCTGGACGATCCGCTGACCAGCATGGCCCGTACTCTGTTGGCCGTCTACATCAACCTGGACCTGGAGACCCGCGCTGGCATTGTCGCCGACCTGGCGCAGCGCTTCGCCGTGGATGGCATGGTGATGCACGCCAATTGGAGCTGCAAGCCCTTCTCCTTGACGCAGAGCGATATCCGGGCCGCTGTGCGGGAGCAGATGACGCTGCCCACGTTGATGCTGGAAGCGGACATGTGCGATTCCCGTCGTTACAACAAAGGTGCGGTCAGGGAGCGTATTGCCGCCTTCTTGGAGATGTTGGGGTAAGGTTTGTCAGCGGAGAAGCGGAAGGAGTGGAACCTCTGCTGGGCCGCACCGCCGTGAACAAGTGATGAGCGGTTTCGTGAGTGGTTTGGTGCAAATGCGGTTGTAGCATTAGCTGCACCGGTGGAGACGGGACACTGCAAGGATACCTGGAGGCACGCATGGGCAAGCTCGATCAGGGTGTCGCTGCCAGCCGCGGCCGCTACCATGTCGTCCCCCGCACGCTATGCTTCATCACCCATGGCGACGATGTACTGCTGCTGCGCGGCGCGCCGGACAAGCGCATCTGGCCGAACCAATACAACGGTGTGGGGGGCCACGTGGAGCGGGACGAGGATGTGCTCACCGCAGCGGTGAGGGAGATGCGGGAGGAGACGGCGTTGGATGTGCGCAACGTCCGGCTGCGAGGCCTGATCAACGTTGATGCCAGCGCTCCGCTGGCTGGCATTCTCCTCTTCGTCTTCACCGCCGAAGCGACAGACCGCGACTTCTCGCCCTCGCCCGAGGGGACGCTGGAATGGGTGTCCAGGGAGCAGGCGCTGACCCTGGATTTGGTGGAAGACCTGTCACTGATCCTGCCCCGCGTATTGAGCATGGCTGCCGACGAGCCCCCCTTCTTCGCCCAGTATGCCTACGATGAGGACGACGAACTGACGGTTACCTTTGCTTCAGACCACGTCCCAGATTGACCCAGATGCTCAGTCTGCACGGCGTTTGCTGCGCTCGGCCCTCGGCCTCGCTGACGAGCCTGGCGACTCAGTGCACCCTGGGGCTTCTGCTGAGGGAACCATGACTGCAAATGAACTTCCGATAGGGCAGATACTGAAAGGCGACTGCACAGAGATCCTCAGTTCCTTGCCGGAGAAATCGGTAGACCTGATCTTTGCTGACCCTCCCTACAACCTTCAACTGGAGCGGCAACTCTGGCGGCCCAATATGACCAAGGTTGACGCCGTCAATGATCACTGGGATCAGTTTGACAGCTTCAGAGCCTACGACCGCTTCAGCACGAATTGGTTGAGAGCCTGTCGGAGAGTGCTGAAGGACGATGGCACCATCTGGGTGATTGGCTCATACCACAATATCTATCGCATCGGCACCATCATGCAGGATTTGGGCTACTGGTTCCTGAATGACGTAATCTGGATCAAGACCAACCCTATGCCCAACTTCCGTGGGGTCCGTTTCACCAATGCTCACGAAACGTTGATCTGGGCCAGCAAGGCAAAGGGCGCCAAGTACACCTTCAACCACCATGCAATGAAACCCTTCAACGATGACAAGCAGATGCGTAGTGACTGGGTGTTGCCCATTTGCTCCGGTCCGGAACGACTGAAGATCAATGGCAAGAAAGCCCATTCTACGCAGAAGCCCGAAGCGTTGCTCTATCGAGTCATACTCTCATCAAGCAAGCCAGGTGACATGGTATTAGATCCTTTCTTCGGCAGTGGGACAACCGGTGCTGTCGCCACGAGGCTGCATCGTCGCTGGATTGGTATTGAGAAAGAGGAGAAATACATCCAACTCGCACAGGCTAGGATCAATGGGGTCATTCCAGAGCGGTTTGTTGACCAGGTGTTTGACGTTGGAGACAAGAAACGCCTTGCCCCGCGCGTTGCTTTCACCAGCTTGTTGGAAACGGGGTTGATCGCTCCTGGTCAGAGGTTGTTCTTCCGCAAGGGCCGCTCACAAGTTGCCCATGTCAGGCCTGATGGCAAACTCCTTCTCGATGATGGCTTCGTAGGCTCCATTCACCAAGCTGGAAAGCACTTGATGGGTGGCAGCCCCTGCAACGGCTGGCAGCACTGGTACTTTGCTGAGGCTGGGGATGGAGGTCTGCGCCCCATCGATGAGTTGCGCGAACTCTATCGGGAGCGCTACCTTGGAGGCGACAAAGCCCCGATAAGAGCCGGCTAGGCACGGCCAGCGGCGAATTGATGTGCTCCTTATCTGCCTATCACCCAACTCTTTGACGCCTGCCCGCCTTACCCCTATTCTATCAGCCTTCTGTCAATTGAGGATTGCTGAGTCTGCGAGTGGTGGTTTTACACCGGCTGGTTGTCGCACACAATATACATCAGGGAGCATATATGGTGTGTCGCATAGGGAGGATCGTTCCATGGAAAGCAAACCGCATCGACAGGCAGCGAAGCTGTTCCACATACTGTCGCACCAGGATCGGCTGCAGATCCTCGACGAGCTGCGCAGAGACGAGGCGTGCGTATGTCATCTGCAGACCGTGTTGGAGCGGCCTCAGGCCTACGTCTCTCAGCAATTGCGCGTGTTGCGGGATGTGGGTGTAGTGGCAGATCGAAGAGAAGGTACGTTCGTTTACTACCGGCTGGCAGATTCCCGGGTGGAGCGGTTGCTAGATGACATCCTGGGATCGCCGGGGGAACGCGTCTGTGTTGCAGGTTGCCCCTGTCCTCGTTGTCAGGCCCAGGCTAGGGAATGATATGGGTCTGGCCGAGATGACTTGGGTGGCCGAACACCCTTCATTCACCCCCAACTGTGTGACTTCTATCCATTGGTCTGCCCCGGTTCACCGTAAGCAACGGCGGTGGCCACAGCACTGGCGGGGACTACGCCCTGGACGGCACTGCCGGTCAGCCCGACATTGGGGTGCCGACGGGCGGCGGCTTCTGGGGTGGCGGCGCGGTGGCTGTGGACTACGACACCTACCTACCGGTTGTCCTGAGATAGTCGAAGGGCTGGTTCTGAGCCGGGGTGTCTCTGCCGATGCAGTCATGTCAGAGGGTGTGCACTTATGCCCTCGGCTCCTCACGCCACTTGCTTGCTACCCCATCTCCCGTGCAGGGTGGATCATACCACATTGTTGTCGGCGGAGACAGAAGGCGAAGACAAGGAACAGCAAAGAGGGAGCCAGTTGGCTCCCTCTTTGTTATACACAGCGTGATACGGGAGATATGGCTTTCTGCCAGGATCTACTGCAGGCGCTCCAGGGGAACGTCCACGGTAACCCGCTGGGCCAGGAAGTCGTCCGCAGCGACGTTGCCGCCAATGCTGACGTAGGCCTCCTCTTCGATGTCCTCGAAGGCGATGAGAACGCACTCGGGGTCATCGAAGCGGCGGAAGCGGGTGTCCTCGGTGGTGGTGACTGACAGTTCCGCGTCAATGTAGTCCTTGACC
This sequence comes from uncultured Anaerolineales bacterium, assembly GCA_965369635.1. Taxonomy (GTDB): domain Bacteria; phylum Chloroflexota; class Anaerolineae; order UBA3071; family UBA3071; genus UBA3071. The sequence goes on from CBDURC010000185.1 coordinate 5,532, forward strand.
GCCCGATTGCCCATCCACACGTGCACAGTGATGGTACGGGCCGCGGCGTCCACAGCGGTCACTTGACCGACCAGCGCGAAGCGGTCGCCGTCCCACCGGTGTCGGTGGTTGTCGCCACCGGCCAAGGTCGTGCTGACGGCCATAGCAAACAGAGCGACGATCAGCAGGACGAGCCAAAGAGCTTTCTTCATCGGTCTTTTCCTCCTTGAACCTGAGTCTTGTTGGTGTGGGGTCTCTCCCCTTCTCAGCCAGTATAACGAACGAAGGGAGAGAAAGGTTACCAGGTTTCATCCCGATTTCATCCAGCAGGGAAGAGAGGCCGATTCACTTGCCGGGTCCGCGGTGTTCCTTGAGTGGCCCTTTCGGAGGCTCAGCCGAAGGTGTGCCCTTCGGTCCCGCTTCTGGGATGATCGTGGGGGCCGAACCAGTGGTCGGTGTGTGTGTCGGACCAGGGCTGTTGCCGTGGCGCGGGGATTGTGTGGGGTTCGGACCAGGGCCAGAGTCCGGGGTGGGCGCGTCCGCCGAACCAATGCCATCGCCTCGGTTCGGTGACTGCGTCGGATGCGGTCCTGGGCTGCTTGCGCCTGGCGTGGCTGA
>CBDURC010000186.1:0-6128 GCA_965369635.1 uncultured Anaerolineales bacterium
CTCAAGAGGTAACACAGCCCGCGGGAAGACAGGTGTTTACCACAACACACTCAACGTCCTTCCAGTGGCTGAGCAAAGAGCATGCGCCCCTTGTCCGTTTGCAGCACTTTGGTCACCACCACCTGGATCTCCTGGCCCAGGAACAGTCGTCCCTGCTCCACAACGATCATGGTTCCGTCATCGAGATAACCCACACCCTGCCCCACCTCTCGGCCCTCTTGGATGACGTCCACAGAGATCGTCTCGCCGGGCAGCACGACTGTCTTGACGGCATTGGCTAGCTCGTTGACGTTGAGAACATCGACCCCTTGCAGAACCGCGACACGATTGAGATTGTAATCGTTGGTCACGATGGGACATTTGAGCCGCTGCGCTAGTTGCACGAGCTTGTCATCCACCTGCCGCACCTCCGGCACGTCCAGGTCCGAGAAACGGATCTTGTCGGGGGTGTCCCTGCGCAACTGCTCCAGGATCTCCAGCCCGCGTCGCCCCCGATTGCGGCGCAGGGTGTCGGGCGAGTCGGCAATGTACTGCAATTCGCTGAGCACGAAATGGGGCACAATCATGGGTCCGCGGATGAAGCCGGTGGCCGCTACATCAGCGATGCGCCCATCAATGATCACGCTGGTATCCAGCAGGACCGGCGTTTCTTCCTCCTCAGCCTTGGCCTCCTCGGCCTTGGCTTGGGTCCGCCGCCCACCGAAGAGGGCTCTCAAATCCTGCTGACGCATCACGGTGACCATGATGCCCAGGTAGCCAAAGATCATGGCCCCGATGAACGGCAGGATTCTGTTGAACGGCTCCGGAAGAAGACCGAGCGGCCAGGCCAGCAGGGCAGCGATGATCAGGCCCACTACCAGCCCTATGGTGCCGGCCACGAGCTGAGCCGCCGACAGTTGACGGATGACGCGACGAGCCCAGGCGCTGGGCCGCAGGGTCAACCAGGGCGTGATAGCGAAGCCCAAGATGCCTCCCGCCGCCGCGCCGCCGATCACATAGCGCAACGCTATCGGATCCTGCAGAGGGTTGGGACGGCCAGAAACCATGCCGCCTACCTGCCAACCGATGATAGCGACAACGATGAAACCTATGATACGAAGAATGAGTTCCACTCGCATGATAAGACCTCCACGTTCTGTTTGATGAAGTGGGCCTGTGCAGTGATTGGCTGCACAAGGGAGAAAATGAATGAATGACAGATGAAGATCATGAACTGAGAGGGGTGCGGGGATACTCCCAAGCCCTCGGCTCTCACCCTGCATGCCCGACATCGGCGTTGTTCAATCCATACTCTCCCTCCGCACTAACTGGTCCCAGGCCAGTGAAAAAGCTCGCCGGATATCCGCTCGCGTGTCACCGCTCAGGGCGGCGGCGATGCGAGCGCTGAGACCAAGCAATCGCTCGCGTTCGGCCGATGGCAAATGGTCCGTCAACCCATGCACGGCTTCCGCCAAGACTGGAGCATACACCAGCAGTGGCTGGGCGCTGAGCAAAGGCCGAAGTTGCGCCATCAGGTACAGCGCCCGGGTACGGGAGTCCGCCCGCGCCAGTTGCCAGGCCAGCAGATCATCCGCCGTCACCTCCAACTGATGCATGGCCAGCGCCACCTGGTCGGCGATGAAGCCATGGCTGACCAGCAGCCGCACTGCGCCGTTTCCTTTGACCGCCGTCGCCACCTGGTACAGGAACTGCTGCAAGAGAACCGAACCGATCCCTGCTTCCTGTCCCTCCCGCACGATCGCCGCAGGGATCGCAAACAGGTAGTAATCCGCTGAGCCATGCAGCACGGCGTGAGCCGCCGCCACGTGCACCATACCTTGACGCAGAAGCCCAGGCAAAGGTTCCAGCCGCTCAACGCAAATGGTGATGCGGGGCATATCACCCCAAGCACTATGGCCCACCGGCAGTGGATCGCCCCCGCCGGAGACGACGCCCAGCATCCTGCGCTCCCGCTCGTGCTCAACCTGCTGCCGCTTCACCGTGTCGAAGAAGCGCAGGGCCACTGCCGATGGCAACAGCACGTCCAAGCGGGCGTAGCATTCGCTGACGCTTGCTGCTACTTCTTCTTGAAGCTCACGGGAGACGCTGCCGAACGAGCAGATGTCCAATCGGGTCTCGTCGGTCTCAACTGCCCGATTCACCCTCCTCACCCACCTCCTCCCTGCCTGGGCGGCAGACAGGCAGGGCCTGATCCACCTCGTGCTTCAGCCGCTGCGCCATGGTCAGGATCTCCAGAAGCTGCTGCTCGGCCTCCGGATCGTCATCAGGGCGCACTTCCCAGGCACCTTCCAGCGCCTCCAACATGTTCTGTGTGCTCTCCTGCAGCATACGGGTAACGTACTCTGCGGTCAACTCCCGATCGGCCAACTTCACGCGGGGGCCGCTGTGGAAGCCCAGCTCCTCCATCAGAGCCCGCTCTCCCTCGTCCCCGTCGCCGTGGTCAACCCCCTCAAAGAACTCGAAGCGCTCATCGGCCTCCAGCAGGGCAGTGAAAGCGTCCACCGAAAGGCCAGTGCCAATCCCCTGGCTGAGTAGGTCCAGCCACAGGAACTTTACAGGCACCAAGATATCGTTGCCGCTGCCCAGTACCTCAGCAGCCCATTCGCAGGGACTCCGCGTCATCCCCACCTCCTTCGGAACCATCACTTTCCTCACCTGGGGCGTCTCCGCTCGCTTCCGGCCTTTCCTCTTCTGGTTCTGGTTCGTCCTCCTCTCCGGCATCGGGTTTCTTGTCTGGCTGGCGGCCAAAGGCCTTGAGACGTTCCGCCAGATCCTTCAACCTCGCTTGCACCCGCCCGCTGACGGAGTCCTCGGGGTAGTTTCCTTCCTCGTCCCGCTCGCCCGCCTCGACACCGGTAAGGATGCGGATGGCCTCATCCAAGGTGCGCACCGGATAGATATGGAAAAGCCCCTTCTCCGTCGCCTCGACAACCTCTTCTCGCAGCATGAGATGGCGCACGTTGGCCTCGGGGATGATCACACCCTGCTCACCGGTCAGGCCACCGTCCGCGGCCCGGCAGACCTCGAAGAAGCCCTCGATCTTGTGGATCGCCCCGCCGATGGCTTGCACTTCGCCCTTCTGATTGATGGAGCCCGTGACAGCGATGCTCTGCCGTATGGGCAATTCAGAAAGGCTAGAAAGCAGCGCACACGTCTCGGCAACGGAGGCGCTATCCCCTTCCACCCCCGAGTACGATTGCTCGAAGGCCACGCTGGCGGAGAGGCTGAGGGGAACGTCCTGGGCATACTTGCCGCCCAGGTAGCCCGCCAGGATTAACACCCCCTTGTCGTGAATGCGCCCGCTCAGCCGCGCCTCCCGCTCAATGTTGATCACACCCTGCTGACCCAGGTAAGTGCGGGCAGTGATACGGCTGGGACGGCCAAACTGATAATCCCCCAGCATGACCACCGCCAGCCCATTGATCTGTCCCACCACCTCGCCCACGGTGTCCACCATGATCGTCCCTTCGGTGATCCGCTCCCTCATCCGTTCCTCAATCTGGTTGGCGCGGTAGATGCGCTCTTCAATGGCCTTCTGCACATCCCTTGCCGTGACCGGATCATGCCCTGCCCTCATCGCCCAGTAAGCCGCCTCACAGATGATGTCGGACACGTGCGCAAAGCGGGTGGTGAGCTTGTGCTGATCCTCCACCAGGCGGGCGCTGTATTCCAGAACCTTGGCCACCGCTCCTGGGTCGAAGTGAGGCAGTCCTTCATCCTCGCAGCGGTCGTGGATGAAGCGCGCCACCTTATCCACGTTATCCTGGTTCCACTCCATGTCCACGGCGAAGTCGGCCCGCACCTTGAACAGCTTCTGGAACTCCTCGTCCATGGCGTAGAGGATATAGTAGGTCTGGGCGTCGCCGATAAGCACCACCTTCACGTCCAGGGGGATAGGATCCGGGGTCAGGCTCGTAGTGGCAATGATCCCCATCTGCCGTCCAGGGTCTTCGATGCGTATCTCCTCATGACGCAAGCTGCGCTTGAGGGCCTGCCAAGCCAGCGGCTGGCGCAGCAGCGCCCGCGCATCCACCACCAGATAGCCGCCGTTGGCGCGATGCAGCGCGCCGCCGCGGATCATGCGGAAGTCTGTGACCAGCGTGCCGAACTGGGCGCGATGTTCCAGTCGCCCGATCAGGTTGTGGTACGTGGGATTGGTCTCCAATACCACCGGTGCCCCTTCCTGGTCGCAGTGATCCACGATGATATTGATGCGATAACGGTCGAAGGGCGAGCCTGCCTGCGAGGGCAGCCACGGCGGCGCGCCCGCGGACTCCTCCGAACCATCCTCTCCTGCTAGCGCTGCCCGTATACGCCCTATACGCTCCACGACGTCACTCTGCACCGCCTGCAGATAGGCGACGACCTCAGACCAGGCTGCATACTCATCGAGCAACGACTGGAAGAAAGGCGCCACCGCCACCGCGGCGACCTCCTGATCCAGATTGCGCATGCGCTTTCTGGCCCCCTGTTCCAGGTCACGCACACGGCGCAATGTGGCCTGCAGTTCCTCCTGGAGCATCGGCTCCTGTGCTTCCAGTTCCTGCTGCCGCTCCTCTGGAAGTTCCATGTACTGCTCGCGGTTCAGCACCTTGCCCTCTATGACGGGGGCCAACACCAAGCCCATCGGGGTCTGGACGATGGCGAAACCGCTCTCGGCAGCAAGCGCTTCCATCTTCTTGAATTCGACCTTGCGCCGCTCGTCCAACTCGCGAGCCAGCTTCTGCTGATGCTCCTCGTACTGTTCACTCTCGAAGGCCCTGGGCAGTTCCTCGGCCAAACTGCTTAGAAGCTCGTCTACCTTTTCCTGGAAGGCGCAACCACCGCCCGGCGGCAGTCGCAGAGCGTCCGGGCTCTGGGGGTCTCTGAAGTTATTGATGTAACCCCAATCGTCGGGCAGGTCACGGGTGCTGGCCTTGCGCTCCAGGTAGCGCATGATGGTCGAGGTCTTGCCCGCACCGGCAGGGCCCATGGTATAGACGTTGTAGCCGAGGGCGGGAATGTCAATGCCGAACTCGATGGCCCGGGTGGCCCGCTCCTGGCCAATGATTTCCGTCAATTCGGAAAGTTCGTCAGTACATCGAAAATCCAGGCCCTCGACTTCCCCGCGCCGCCGTAGCTGCGCGGGGCTCAGTTCACGCGACGCAACTGTCACAGATCTCCCCCCATTCATCAGGCATTCTGCACCCAAACATTATACCACGCCTTCTCCGTATGGGCCAGTTGCCGCGCTTACAATGCTCAGGGCATCTATGACTCTACTGAAAGAGGTCAAAAACCATCAGCGGATTAAGCAGATGAAGCGGACGAGAATAAAGCGGAATCAGCTTGATCCGCTCAATCCGCTGACGATTTCAGGTTTCTTCAGTGGAGGCATCGACTCCGTCATCGCGAGGAGCGTCTTATGCGACGAAGCGATCCCCAGCAGCCAGGAGATTGCTTCCAGCTTGAGTTCACCCGTGTAGCGGCGTCTGGTCGTTGCCATCATGTTCCTCCGACGGATCTTCTCTCGTACGCTATCATCCTAGAATGAGCTGGGCTGACCCCTGCTGGCTACAACTGTGCGATCCCGGGTTCGACAAGGTTTGCCCTCTGTGGTATACTGCGACGGTAGACATACGGCAGAACAACGGCACGGCTATGCATGCCGCTTATGCCACCTGTCGGCCAGTTATGGCCAGTCTAGCTACTAACGAGGGAGCGAGAATGCCTCAGAACCCCGACACTGCAAAGATCACGGTCGTTATGCCCAGGGAGTTGCGAGACGCGGCCAGGGCAAAGGCGAAGGTGCTCCGCACGTCACTCAGCGAAGTCCTCCGGGGCTATCTGCGCGAGTGGGTGACCGAGCCCTTGCCCGACCTTATGAGCTGGGCTGAGCACCGGGACGACTGACACGCCAATCCCACTGAGGGGCTGGCGTGTCGGGCTATGACACCCAAGGCGGGATTGCAGGCTTCCTGGGCGTGAAACCGGCTGAGGATGTGGGCGAACCGCCCCGGCCCTTGCTGGCGGGCTGGGCTGAGGAGCGCAGAGAGGCCAAGGAGTAACCTTGACGAAAAGGAGAAATGCAGATGTCTGTCGAAAAATCGGAACTGTCATCACTGAGGCATGAGGTTAAGAACATCAGT
>CBDURC010000187.1:0-6104 GCA_965369635.1 uncultured Anaerolineales bacterium
CCTCGAGGGCGGCTCTGGCGAGAGTATCTCGTTTTGAGCAGCTATTTGCCGCACAGGCCGCCCCCGGGACGGGGGCTGGGAGCATAGGCTGAGCAGTAACCTCTTACGAGCCCTAAGGACGCTCGAACGCACTCCCTACCAAAGACCACAGGCAACTTGCTCACACCGCCGCCACAAGGAGTTCGAAGCGTTCTTCTCTAGATCGTGTGCTCGGGACAAGGTTGTTATCAAGCGAGCCATTATATCTTCTACTTGAATCGGTTGAGCAATGTCGGCCGCTTACCTCACCACCATCTCCGCCGGACGGAGCAGTGCCCCAAGTTGCAGCAGCAACTGCTGGTCGCTGTAGCCGTGCAGGGTCATGGCCCGGCCCCGGCAGGCGGCCACGCACACGCCGCACCCCTTGCACAGCGCCGGGTTGATCTCCGCCACCGGCTGGCCCCGCTGCTCTATCATCTCGATGGACCCGAAGGGACAGACCTCCACGCACAGCCCGCAGGCCACGCAGCGCAGCGACAGCACCTCCGCCGTGATGGGCTCGATCTCCACGCTGCCCCGCTGCAGAAGACCCAGCGCCTGCGCCGCCGCCCCGCTGGCCTGCGCCACCGTGTCGGGAATGTCCTTCGGCGCCTGGCACGTGCCGGCCAGGAAGATGCCCTCCGTCGCCGTCTCCACCGGCCGCAGCTTGGGATGCGCCTCCAAGAAGAAGCCATCCTTGCCGCGGGTGATGTGGAAGAGTTGCGCCACCTCCTCGGCGTCCGTGGCAGGCACCATGGCTGTGGCCAACACCACCATGTCCACCGGGATCTCCACGATCTCCCCCAGCAGCGTTTCCTCGGCGCGTACCAGCAGCCGCCCGCCTTCCGTTCCCTCCACCTGAGCCCCCTTGCCGCGGATGAAGATCACGCCCTCTTCCTGCACGCGGTCGTAGAACTCGGTGTAGCCCTTGCCGTAGGCGGTGATGTCGAAGTAGAACTCGTACACCTCAGCATGCGTCTTCTCGCGGATCAAGTGGGCCAGCTTCATCGAATACATGCAGCAGACCCTTGAACAATAGGCGTTGTGCTGGCGGTCGCGGCTGCCGATGCAATGCAGAATGGCCACGCTCTGCGGCTCCCGCCCATCCTTCAAGCGGATTGCCCCGGACGTCGGCCCGCCAGCGTTGGTCAGCCGCTCCACCTCCAGCGCCGTGTACACGTTCTCCAGCCGCCCGTAGCCGTACTGAGGCATCGTGCGGGCATCGTACATCTCGAAGCCGGTGGCCAAGATGATGGTACCTACGTCGATCTCCTCGACCTGCTCCTCCATGTCGTGGTTGATGGCGCCTGGCTCGCAGGCGTACCAGCAGCTCAAGCATTCGGAGCAGTGGCCACAGGCCAGACAGCGCGCCGCCTCCGCCTGCGCCAGCTCATCCGTGTAGCCCCTGCTCACCTCGTGGAAACTGCGCAGCCGCTTGTCCACCTCCATCTCTGGCACGCCCTGGCGCGGCGTCAACTCAACCTCGCCTCTCCGTTCAAGATCGTCCACTTCCTCAGCTGTCAAGTGGACCACAGGCAACTCCGGCATGGGCGGCCGTTCCAGCGGTTCACCCTGCAGGCAACGGTGGATGCTCTCTGCAGCCGTATGGCCCGAGGCGATAGAGTCGATGACAAACGCCGTTCCACGCACGGCATCGCCGCCGGCGAACACGTTGGGCCGCGTCGTGGCCAACGTGTCGGGATACACGACGATGCGATCGTCGCTAGTCAGTTCCACGCCAGCATCGGCAGGGATGAAGGCCAGACCGGCACGCTGCCCGACGGAGAAGATGATGTTGTCGCAGGGCACGAGATACTCCGAGCCGGGTATGGCTACCGGCCGCGGCCGGCCGCTCGCGTCGGGCTCTCCCAACTCCATGCGCACGCAGCGCACGCCGACCACAGTCCCGTTCCCGTCGCTGACCACCTCGATAGGGTTGGAGAGGAAGTTGAACACAACGCCTTGCTCCACAGAGTGGCGTTCGACCTCCTCATCTCCTGTCGCCTCCGCTCGCGAGCGGCTGTATTGGCTGTGCTCCTCGCTGCCCAGCCGCACAGCCGTGCGAGCCACGTCCATGGCCACGTCACCAGCACCGACGACCACCACTTTGTCGCCCAGTTCGGGCGGCTTTCCCATTCGTACCTCTCGCAGGAACCGGGTATTGATGATCACTCCGTCCAGATCAGCCCCTGGTATAGGCAGACGCAGGCCTTTGTGAGCGCCCACGGCGATGAGCACCGCATCGTAGCCTTGCTCGAAGAGATCGTTCAGGTTCTCCACGGGGTGGTTGAGCCGCAGGTCCACTCCCAGGTCGACTATGTCGGCGATCTCCCGCTCAATGATCTCGGTGGGCAGGCGGTATGCAGGGACGCCCACACGCAGCATTCCCCCGGCCACCGGCAGCGCCTCAAAGACCGTCACCGGATAGCCAAGCCTCACCAGGTCCTGCGCCGCAGTCAGACCGCACGGACCCGCGCCGATGATGGCCACCTGCTTGTCGTACTTCACATCGCATGGCTCCAGTGGCACGCGGGGCTCGGCGTACACCTTGTCGGTGACAAAGCGCTTCAGAGCACGGATGTCCACCGGCTCGTCCACCAGGGCTCGGTTGCAGGCGTCCTCGCAGCGATGGTTGCAGATGCGCCCGCAGATCCCAGGGAAGGGGTTGTCTTCCTTGATGACCCGCATCGCATCCTTGTAGCGTCCTTCGCGGATCAGTGAGATGTAGCCCTGAGCGCGCTGGCCGGTGGGACAGGCATCGCGGCAGGGGGAAATGCCCAGCTTGTCAACAACAAAGGCATTTGGGACGGCCTGGGGAAAGGAGCGATAAGCGGCCCGCCGATCAATCAGGCCTTGCTCATAGAGGTTTGACCGGGCGGGGATGATGACGGGGCAAACCTCGCGGCAATCTCCGCAGCCGGTGCACTTCTCCACATCCACATAGCGCGGCTTGTGCTTCACCGAGACCTGGAAGTTCCCGACGTACCCCTTCACATCCGCCACCTCGCTGTAGGTCATGAGGTGGATGTTGGGGTGGGCAGATACGTCCACCATCTTCGGGGTGAGGATACAGGCCGAGCAATCGAGAGTGGGGAAGGTCTTGTCGAGTTGGGCCATGTGCCCGCCGATGGAGGGCTGCCGTTCTACCAGGTAGACGGGGAAGCCGGCGTTGCCGATGTCCAGCGCCGCCTGGATGCCAGCGATGCCGCCGCCCACCACCAGCGCCGCCTGCGTCACCGGCTCCTGGCGAGGGTAGAGCGGCCGGTGCTGCCACACTCGCTCCACGGCAGCACGGATCAGGTCCTTGGCCTTCTCCGTGGCCAGGGGGATGTCGCTGTGCACCCAGGAGCAGTGCTCGCGGATGTTGGCCACCTCCAGGAAGTAGGGGTTCAACCCCGCTTTCTGGAGAGCGGCGCGGAAGGTGCGCTCGTGCATGCGTGGCGAGCAGGCCCCGACCACCACCCGGTCCAACCCCAGTTCAACGATGTCCTGACGGATGGTCTCTTGGCCGGGGTCGGAGCAGGTGTACTTGTTGGTGCGGGCCACGACCACTCCCTCCAACCGGCGGGCGTACTCGGCCACCTCCTCCACATCCACCGTGGCGGCGATGTTGGATCCGCAGTAGCAGATGTATACGCCGATCTTCATTCCAGTGCCTCCTCCAGGCCAACCTCAGCCAATAAGTCAAAGGGCGTGACGACGTTGTACTTCAAGCCCAGACGCTCTCCGTCAAGGCCCAGGGCCAGTCCCATAAGCTGGGTGAAATAAAAGATGGGAAGGTTGAAGCGCATACCCAGCCGCCGCCCGATGGTGCTCTGATAGGTGTCGAGCAAGAGGGCACACAAGGGGCAAGCCAGGGCCAGGCAGTTAGCTCCTTGCTCCCGTGCCTTGCGAAGCAAGTGGCCGGTCAGGTCGAAGGCCACCTCGGGCGAAGGCATCATCACTGCCCCGCCACAGCATCGGGTTTTGTAAGCGTAAGGCACCACCTCCGCGCCAAGAGCGGCCATCAATCTGTCCATGGAGGTAGGATCCTCGGGGTCATCGAAGCCACCGTAGGGGCGACTGATGAGGCAGCCGTAATAGCAAGCCACCCGCAGTCGGCGAAGCGGCCGTTTGACTGCAGTGACTGTGGCCCCGAGATCGTTGGTCAGTACCTCCAGAGCGTGGTTCACGGCAGGGAGCGATCCCAGCGGCTGCCCGCCCAACAACCTCTGCACCCGCATGTTCAATTGGGAATCCTCGTCAAGGCTCTGGCGCGCCCGACGCAGATGTTCGTAGCATCCGCTACAAGGAGCCATCACGGTGTCCGATCCGGATCGTTTGGCCTGGCGGAAGTTGCGGGCAGCCAGGACCGCCGACAAGGTGGGATCTGTGTTCGCCGCCGCGGTAGCTCCACAGCAATTCCAGTCGGATACCTCCACCAACTCCACGTCCAGTTCCTGACAGACTGCTCGCACGGAGAGATCATACTCTCTGGCGCTGGTCTCAAGACTGCATCCGGGATAGTATGCGTACCTCAAGGCTCTTTCCTCCCCTCTTCCCAGCGGTTGAAGATCTCCCGCAATTCACCGTAACCGTCAATCCGATGGGGCAGAAAAGCCAGCTTGTGGCGGCGCAGCATATCCAGACCGACCGGTATCTGCTTAACGAGGTCCAGAGGATTGGTGCGCAACTTGTAACGCAAAAGCATTTCCAGTTCAAACATGCGGCCATCGCGTTTGACGATATGGAGAAAGGTCCGCTCGAAGGCAGTGCTTTTCACGGACACGAACCCCTTTTCCACGGCGAGACGTCGCAGGCTGGCCATCAAGTCGGTGATCTCGATCTCGCGAGGGCAACGCACGGCGCACACGTAACACGCCGCACAGACCCAGATGGTTCGGCTGGACAATACCGCCTCCTCCCGCCCCAACTGGATCAGGTGCATGAGCTCTCGTGGGGTACGGTCCATGGCCTCGACCGCAGGGCAGGAGCCGGAGCAGGTGCCGCATTGATAGCAGGTGATCACCCGGTCGCCCCCGTGCAGCGCCGACACGGTGGCCAGAAAGGACTCGGCCGGGTGTGCAAGCGGATTGGACATCTGTCGGTCTCCTTTCGGTGGATGCCAAGAACAGAGAGAGACGCCACACGTTCTGCTTAGTACTAGAACCGCACCTTGTTTCATTTCGCTCACAGGACGGCGCCATGAGCCTCCAGTCAGCGCTCTTTCGCTCATCAAACCATCATCAGAGCATAGGTGACGAGCGGTTCGGTGATTGATTTGGCATAGGTGCGGCTGTAGTATTAAGCTGTGAGCCTATTTAGCTCTATTCATCGCAGAACTCGAATAACAAAAAACGCCTTCGCCGTGAGATACAGATCTCACATTGAAGGCATTCGTGACCCTGTCGGTGAAGATGCCACCCATGAGCATCTTCACAGATATTCTGCTATCGTTTAGGGTAGCTTTCTTCTTTACTCGGGGCTGGAAGATGCCACCCATACGCAATTTGCGATTATACAGCCCAACAAGGGACTTGTCAAGTTTAGAATGTCATAAACTTGGTACTACAACTGCATTTGTGCAAACCGCTCTTCTCGGCCACAATAGCGGCGACACCATAGCCAAGGAGAGTGGGTATGACCACCGAAGAATTGGACAAGTGGGCTGACGGTTTTGAAGCGTTTCAGGCGCGCTTCGCCGGTCTGTTTAGGCGCAGTGAGCCACGTGAGCAGGCGGTGGAATACATGCGTGGGCTGATGGCCCCCATGGCGCGCAAGAATGGGTGGCAGATTGCCGAGGCGATGGGCGATAAGACACCTGATCCGACCCAGCGCCTCCTGTACAAAGCGAAATGGGATGCCGATGCGGCTGGCGATGAGTTGGGATTGTTTGTTGTGGAGACCCTTGGCGACGAAGAAGGCATCGGCGTTGTGGATGAGACCGGCTTTCTGAAGAAGGGCGCCAAGTCGGTCGGCGTCAAGCGGCAGTACACCGGGCAAGAGGGAGAATCGTCAGGTGGGCGTGTTCTTGGCCTACGCCACCCCGAAGGGGCAAGCCTTCCTGGACCGGCGGCTCTACTTGCCCCTGGAATGGTGCGACGATG
>CBDURC010000188.1:0-6102 GCA_965369635.1 uncultured Anaerolineales bacterium
CCCTCTCCCTGCTTTGAGTGCCCCCTTTCGTCCATTTCGAACTGCTCTGCTACTCCCTATCCTGCCAGATTCAGAATTGCTGAGTTGAGGGCAGCAATTCTCAATTTAACGATTCTAGTGGGACGGTGGTACCAATTCACCCCAAGATTCGCTTTTGCCTCCCACCAGGTGGCAGGAAACAGGCGTCTTGGGGGACAGCACCCCGTGCGGGTGAACATAAGCGGGCCATATTGAGAATTGCTGAACGCAGATTGGGTCGGGTGCCTACAGCACCCATTGACCAGTACTTGGCAGTTGATGATCTTGGCGTGTGGCTACTTCTGCTGTTTGACAGAGGAACTCGCTTTGATTATAATCTACCCACTCAATCTACGGGATGGGGACAAGCATGGCTATTCGTACTGTTTTGACCCTGGTGCATCCGGCCCTGCGGCAGAAGGCTAAGAAGGTGCGCACCTTCGGCCCACCGCTGCAGAGGCTGACAGACGATATGCTAGAGACGATGCGCGACGAGCCGGGCATTGGCCTGGCGGCAAACCAGGTGGGCGTGCTGCAGCGTGTCATCGTCGTCGAGTTACCCAAGGACAACGATGAGCCACGAAGCGGCAAGACCTATGCCGTGGTCAATCCCAAGATCGTCAAGGCCAGTCGAGAGCAAGAGGAAATGGAAGAGGGCTGCCTCTCGGTTCCCGGCCTGGTGGGAGATGTCTGGCGGTCGGTGGAAGTCACCGTCAAAGGGCGGAATGTCAAAGGCAAGCCCATCCGCATCAAGGCATGTGACCTACTGGCCCGCGTTTTCCAACACGAGATTGACCATCTGAACGGCGTCCTGTTCATTGATCGCGTCGAAAGCCCCGACAATATCCGCCGCATCGTGCGGCCAGAGGAGACGGAGCAGGAGACGGCGCACGCGTTGATCTAAACAGGAGCTCTCCGTTTCACGTTTCACGTTTCAAGTTCGGGGTTCGGAGTTCGGCGTTGAATACAGAACCTCGAACTCCCCTTGTCTACTTGTCTACTTGTTTCCTTGTTCACGTTTACTTGGAGCAATCATGGACTTCTACGAAACCATCCGACGTCGGCGCAGTGTGCGCAAGTACAGCACCCAATCGGTGCCCGAAGAGGCGATCACCCGTTGCCTGGAAGCAGCGCGGCTGGCACCCTCCTGGCGCAATGGCCAGCCGTGGCGCTTCATCGTCGTGCGTGATCGGGAGACCATCCAGCGGTTGGTGAGGGCCAACCGGCTGAGAGGCGTTGTGAATCTGTGGCTGAAAGATGTTCCGGTAGTGATCGTAGCCTGCGCTGAGGCCCGCGCGAGTGGCGACAAGGGCGATCAGCCCTACTACCTGGTGGATGTGGCCATCGCATTGGAGCATGCCGTCCTGGCAGCTACGGCTGAAGGATTGGGTACCTGCTGGATCGGCGGCTTCAGCGAGGACAAGGTACGGGACGTGTTGGGCATCCCCGACCACATCCGCGTGGTGGCCATGACGCCGCTAGGTTATCCTGCCGATGGAAAGGGATTGTACGATAGACTGGCGGCCGTAGGGAAGCGGCACTGGCATCGCAAGCCGCTGTCGGAGATTGTACGTTACGAGAAGTGGTGAGCCAGACTGTAAAACGTAAAAAGGGGTCACGCTTTACGCATTACGTTTTACGTCGTAGAACCCCCGCCAGCCGTTACGCCGCACCTGCCACAGCTCGCCCAGCATGCGTAGCGAGTCCTTCACCGGGCTGATACGGCTCCCTTTCCCGTAGTACCAGTTGACCGGCACCTCCACAATGCGATGGCCCCAGCGCCGGGCGATAAACAAGACCTCCACATCGAAACCCCAGCCGCTCATCACCTGCACACTGAAGATGGCACGGGCCGCCTGCCGGTTGAAGCACTTGAAACCGCACTGGGTGTCCTTGATTCCGGGCACGACGATCAACTGAGCGATGAAGTTGTAGACGCGCCCCATCAGGTGACGGTAGAACGGTTCGTTATACCGCCTGGCCCCTGGCGCTTCCCGCGAGGCGATGGCCACATCGTATTCGCTGATCTGCGGGGGCAGGAACTTGGCTATCTCCTCTATGGGTACCGCTAGGTCCGTATCGCAGACGTAGAGGTACGCTCCCCGTCCTGCCAGCATCCCCATTTTGACCGCGGCGCCCTTCCCTTGCGGACTGTGCAGTACTCGAATGTAGGCAAAGCGGGCGGCAAACGACTCGGCGATCTCGGTAGTACGATCAGTGCTGCCGTTTTCCACCACCAGCACCTCGGCAGCGTAGGACTGCTGGTCGAGATAGGCAGTGATCTGCTCCAGCGTGCCGGGCAGCCGCTGCTCCTCGTTCCAAGCAGGGATGACGATGGTCACAAAGGGCCCGTCTGGCAATGGGGTGATTGAGTCTGAGCTCATGGTCTTGGGTGAGCGCTGATCGGATATCAGTGATTGGGTGCTGGATGATATTGACTGTGGGCTAGGTGAGAAAAGGCTGGGCGAGCAGAGCAGCGATCAGGCTGGCAGCGACGGAACTTATGAAGTTTACTGCATCATTGTTGAGCCACGGCCAACCGCGTTGCGGCGTGGCAGCGTGACCGCAACGATGTTGGCGGCTCTCGGTTTCTTTCTGGCAATGCTCGCAGAAGTAGATACGCTGCACGGTGGCCCCCAGCAGGCTATCGAGCATGGCCCCCACCAGCCCGGCCACGCTCACCACCGGCAGCACAAACCAGTCCGACAGATGCCAATGGCCAGCGGTGACCAGCGAAGCGCCTTGGATGAACACGAAGGTGCAGACAGCAAGGAAGCCGCTCCCGGCCAATGCAGCCAGTGTGCCGCTCCGCGTGATCGCCCCCGACGTGCCCACGTACACCCGCTGGCCGGTGGTGATCAGCCGCGGCGCTTCCGGCGAGAGCACGCCCAATTCCGTGGCCCAGGTATCGCCGTTCACCGCGGCCATGGCTCCAAAGTAGCCCAGCGCCAGCATTGGGTACCAAGTGCTGTCCCTTCCCACGAGCGCGACAGCCAAAGCCAATAGCGCCCCCCACCCACCGTTGGCCAGCGTCTGCCCCAGGTCTCGCCGGTATCCCTTCTCGAACTTCTCCGCCAGATGTCTTTTATGCGCGGCGCGGTAGTGTGATAGCGCGCTGGAACTGATGAAGAAGGCGATAAGCACCATCCCCCAGACCACACCGCCTAGACCGAAGATCACCGTGCCAGTGATCACTGCCCCCAGCACGCCGCTGGCGGAAAGCGCCCCTCGCCAATAGCCCAGGCCGCCGATGGCTGCGCTGATCACAAGGCCCAACAGCAAACGCTGCACATCCATCAGCCGATCAGTCCCCACAGCGCCAGCCCAGCGATGACCTGCACGGCTATCGCTCCGCCCCACAGCAGATAGGCCGCCAACCTCTGGCGTCGGTAGATCACACCGCCCCAGACAGCGTTGATTCCCCAGGCCAGCAAGCCGATGAGCGGCAGCAGGAAAAGCCCCTGGCGCGGCCCAATGCGGTCCGGCTGACCAGCGGCGTCGAAGTGCAAGGGTACGCTCTCAGGCAGAACCGGGAAGCGGAAAGCCAGGAAGCCAAAGAGGGCCAGGCAAAGCAACAGGCCTGCCAGCAGCAATCCTTGCCCTACGCGGTCTTGCCAAAAAAGCCAGCGCCACAGGCGAGGCCACGTGGGCTCCGTGGGCAGGGTTCGGGCCGGGCCCATCAGATGCCGCTCCTGCAAGGCTTCCAGGAAATGCTCCTGCTCGGCCGGGGAGATGCCGTACACCATCCTGGGAGTAACGAGCAGCAGTTGCTCCGCAGGCGGTCGCGTGGCATAAGAGAGCAACTGGCCCAACGGACTCTCGCTGCGTGTGGCAGCGTAGGGGCCGGGCCAGGGCCACCGACGCGGTCTCTCCGACAACAACCCCCCGCGCACGATGCGCTCGATCTGCCCCATGGGCACTGCCCGGCGCATCGGTCCCCAGACGATGGTCACGCCGTCACGGTCTACCCGGTACTCCAGGCTGAAGCAGCCCCAGGTGCGGTAGGCCAGATACAGCAGCAGCGGCAGGCTGAGCAGAACCAGCAAGCCTAAGATGAAGGACGTGCCGCTGATGGGCCGGCTCAGCAGAAAACGCAACAGCAGCGCATCCACTGCCAGCAGCACCAGGCAGCTCAGCAAGCCATACCAGCCCTGCCGAGAGCATAAGGGTTTGAGAGTCACCAATCTACCAACCTACCAATCTACCAATTTGCCAATCTACCGGTCTACCGGCTACCAGCATACACCGGCGTGCACCAGTGGCGATACGTCGCCACATCGCCTCGCACGACGGAGAAGTACAACTCCCGCAGTCGCTTCACCACCGGGCCAATGCACCCGTCGCCCACGGGCCGATGCTCCACCTCGACGATGGCCGCAATCTGCACCCCCGTGCCGCAGAAGAAGGCGTCCTCGGCGATGTAGATCTCGCTGCGGTCAATGCTGCGTTCCACCGTCTCCATGCCCAGTTCCTCGCGGGCAAGCTCCATGATCGTGGCCCGGGTGATTCCCTCCAGGATGTTGGAGGTCACAGGCGGGGTGATGAGTAGACCTTCTCGCACCATGAAGAAGTTCTCGGCGCTGCCTTCGGAGATGTGTCCCGTCTGGGTCAGCACGAGCGCCTCATCGAAGCCGCTCAGCACCGCCTCGGTCTTGGCCAGCGCGGAGTTGATATAGGCCCCCGTGATCTTAGCACGGGCGGGGACGGCATTATCGTCGATCCGCCGCCAGGACGAGATGCACACCCTGGCTCCCTCCTCGTTCTCGATGTAGCGCCCGAAGGGAACGGCGAAGATGGCGAAGCCGTCGTGCAAGTCGTGCAGCCGGACGCCGACCAACTCGTCGGCCTTGTAGGCCAGAGGACGGATGTAGGTATCCTGGCGGTAGCCCTCCTTGCGCAGCAGTTCCACCGTGATCTCGCCCATCTCCTCCACGCTGTGGGGTATCCCCATGTGCAAGATGCGGGCCGAGCGGTGCATCCGCTCGTAGTGCTCCTTCATGCGGAAGAGGTAGAGCTGCTCCTCGGCCTCGTTCCAATAGGCCCGAATACCCTCGAAGCAGCCGGTGCCATAGTTGAAGGCATGGGTCATGATGCTGACCTTGGCCTGTTCGATGGGCACGATGTGGCCACCGAAGAACGCGTACTTAGGCATCGTAACCTCCTTGTTACGGTCAGATGCGATCTGCTCTTACGTGAACGGACAGGGTCAGCACGTGACTCCGGTGCCAGTGCTGCATGATAATACGCACCGCCAACCCAAGAGAACTAGGTTCGTAGTAGCCACTCAATGTCGATAAGTTAAGGCGTAGCATAGGGCCTTGTGCCCGTTATCGCCGCCCCAAGACGCCCCATAGTCTCACGCCATTGCGTTGACGATGTTCGTAGTAAGCCACGGAGCGTAGCGGAGTGGCGTTTTGACGGCACTCCACTTCGTTTCGTGCCTGACTACGAGCCATCAACACGTTGCAGGGAGACCACCGGACGCCCACAGGAGGCTAAACCACGCTTGACTTGATGACATTGAGTCGCTACTACAAGCCCACAGTTCATGTCCCACAGAGCACTACATATACTCCACGACTTCCTGCAGCGAACGGCGGGAGGTACGGCCGCCCGGTTCCCGTGCCGGATAGCCGACAGGAATGAGGGCGACCGGCCGCAAGGTGTCGGATAGGTCTAGCGCCCGTGCTGCTTCCCCCTCGTCGAAAGCACCCACCCAGCAGGTGCCCAGCCCCAGCGCCGTCGCCGCCAGCAGGATGTGCTCGATGGCCGCCGCCGTGTCCTGCAGGCAGTACAACTCGATTCCGCGTCTCCCGTAACGGCTGGCAGAGCGATCCGGATCAGCGCAGACGACGAAAACCAGCGGTGCCTGGGCCACGAAATGCTGACCCCAGGCCGCTGCTGCCAGTTTTTCCTTGACCTCTGGACGCCGCACGACGACAAAGTGCCACGGTTGCCGGTTGCCAGCGGAAGGGGCGCGTATCGCCGCCTGCAGCAGCCGCTCCACCATCTCCGGCGGCACGTCCCGCTGCGTGTCAAACCGTCGCACGCTGCGGCGTGCCTCGATCACTTGCCAGAAATCCA
>CBDURC010000189.1:0-6065 GCA_965369635.1 uncultured Anaerolineales bacterium
GTGCTGGGGTCGGCGTAGGTCGTCCACCACAGATGGTGTTGAACCCAACCGCGATGCTCGAACACGTCCCACATCCTGGCCATGGTGTCGCAGTGGCACCCTGGGCTGCAGTTGCCCACCATCGCCTGCGCATCCGTCGGATGTTCCGTGGAATTGGAAAGCACCCCCCACTCCGACACGACCGCTGGCTTCCCTGCTATCCAACCCTGATTCTGCTGCCAGTTGCGAAAGTTGTCGAGATTCGTCTCCAGCCGGCACCAGTTCAGTCTGTTAGATGGCCCGTTGTACAGATGCAGATTCACGCCGTCCAGAGGAGGGTTTTGCCCATAGGCAGAGTAGTACGCGGCCCGGAAGTCGGCCATGAATCCCTTCCAAACGTCAGTGTTGACGTTGCCACAGCAATACAGCTTGGCTGTCGGATCCGCCGGGTTGCCGCCCCTGCGGAGGACCTGATCAAGTTTGTGGAACGCCCGCGCCGCTTGCGCAGCGCTGCAGCCGGCCTGGTAGGGCCATTCAGGCTCGTTGAATGCCAGCCAGGTCAGACCCTTGAGCTTGTTGGGGTTGGAGTTGATGAACGCGCGTATGGCCGGTCCGTCCACACTCGCCTCTCCTCGCGAGCAATTAAACTGCACAGGATAGTAGATCAAGCCAGCGTTGATCGCCTGAACGGCCTTGGCAGCACGGTAGCCCCAGTCCTGCACCGCCTTTGCGCCAGTAGCGGCGACCTTACTGGCGGGAATGCTGCTCGAGTATAGCCAGGTCAAGCCTTGCTTGGTCCCTGGCGAGGGCGGGCGAGTTGGAATAGGTGTACCGGGCCGCGCCGTCGGCGTCGAGGTAGCCCACCTCGCCGTGGGCGTCGAGGTAGCCCGCCACGACGTGGGCGTCGGCGTGGCCGTGGCGATTGGGCCACTGCCGCTCTGATAGCAGATCTCTATCTTGACTGCCAACTGCGGGTCTTGGTCATAGGCCCAGGCGTCAATGTAGTTGGCGTTGTCGGCATCACTCTCGATCAATACTGATAGCGCATTATACACGGACCATCCCGGACGACTGACGATGTCCTGTACCAGCGATGCTATTTCAGGGCTGTCAAACCACATCCCGCTAGTAGGCGTGAAATCCATGTTCCACGTGATCGACGCCTCGGTATGCGGACGCTCATGGACCAGTGTGTTGTCGCTCGTGAAGGGCGCGGACGAGTCCACGGCCTCCCCGTGGATATACACCCTAACAGGCATGCCTGTGTGGTACTTGTAGCGAAGGGAAAGCCGAGCAGATGTGATGAAAGCATCTTGCGGGACGGCCACTCCGATGAAACGCAGGCCGCTTGCGTGCCGCCAGACCTCTTCCCGCGACCGCGTGCCGATACGCACCTCACTTCGATAGGCGTCGTTCTCGGGCGGCTCAACGAGAATCACAGTTGTGTCATCGCTGCTCCCCCCAACCTGCCCTACCCAACACACAGAGGTGAGTGTGGCCGTAGGGCTAGCCGTGGCCGTCGGCGTTGGACTTGGAGTCACAGTCGCGGTGGGAGTGGGCGTACGCGTCACGGTTGGAGTGGGTGTAGGCGTCGCCGAAGGAGTCGGCGTCGGTGTGTCTGTCGGCGTCTGGGTCGGCGTGACAGAGGGTGTCGGCGACCGCGTGCTTGTTGGCGTGGGGCTCGGCGTGGCGGTGGCCGTGGGCGTCAATGTCGGTGTAGCTGTAGGTTCTGTCGTCGCCGTTGTCGTCGGCGTGACTGTGGGCGTCCTGGTCGGCATATTGATCAGCGAGGCCGCGTGCATGACCAGCGGCATGTGGCTCAGGTGCACAGCCGACGTCCTTATCGGCGCAGTCAACGCAGACGCATAAGTCGCAGACAGCGTTGGTTTCCACCAAGACAGGCCGCTACCTGCCAGTGAGGCGATACCGACAACAAGACAGACAAGTGGCAATGAGACGACGCGTTTCATCCAGCCTCCTTCAACTCCGTCTTCTTCTGGGAATCCAACTCCTCTAGTCGGCGTGCCAACTCATCCAGTTGAGCCCGCAGCCGCCCCACTTCGGCTTGGGACGGCAGGTTCAGCCGGCTCAGCGCGGTTTGGAAACGGTGCTCAACGATAGCCGACAGACTGACCTCCTCAGGCTGTGCTGGGGCCAGCAGTTCTCGCAGCCGTTCGGCCCCGGTCAGGGAGAGTTCCCCCTCCGCCAGCAACACTCCGATGCTCGATTCCAATTCTCTCTGCCACGTATCCGACGGCATACCACCAACCCGAATCAGGTGCGCCAGGACCGTCCGCGAGAACGAGGTGGCCCGCTGCCGCGCCTGGGCAAAGATGATCTGTGCCAGCGTGACATCTGTCAGGTCATCTCCCGTCTCATGGTCAACGACCTGCACGTCCTGGCCAGCCTGGACGAGCGAGGCGATCTCTTCCAGAGTGATGTAGCGCTTGGCCTCGGTATTGTACAGCTTACGGTTAGGATATCGCTTGATGAACGGCACAGGAGTCCCTACGTTCACAGGTTCCAAAGCGCGGTCATTCTAACACGCCTCACGGTGGCTGTCAAACGCACGATGCGCTGAAAGGCGCAGGGAGGTTTGGACGCAGACCAACTCTGGTGTAGAATGGCGAGGCAATGCAGCAACGGATAGCCCGCAATGGGGTTCTAACCCGTGACGACCAAGTGGTTGGGAAAGTCGTAGGTTGGTAGATTGGTAAGTTGGTAAATTGGTCAGCGGAGCCAAATCTACCAACTTACCAATCTACCGACGTAGGGGGAGCCGAGATGACGATTGGATATCACGTGTTGACCACCGTGCTGGGCTATCTGCTGGGCTCGCTTCCTGTGGGCTACCTCGTGGGCAAGCTGTACGGCGTGGACGTTCGCCGGCACGGCAGCGGGCGGACAGGAGGCACAAATGTCTGGCGAGCCACAGGACGACTAGGCCCCCTGCTGCTGACCGTGCTGGGGGATGTCGCCAAGGGCCTGCTGGCAGTCTGGCTAGCACGACGGCTGACAGGTTCCGAACTGTCTGCGGTGCTGTCCGGCGCGGCAGCGGTCTTCGGCCACAACTGGCCAATCTTCCTGCGCTTCAAGGGAGGGGCAGGTGGTATGACGGCGGGCGCTTGCCTGGTCATGCTCAACGGCGTGGCAGGCGCCATCACCATCCCCATCGCTGCGCTCGCCCTTTACCTGTCGCACTACGCCTCAGTGGGCACACTCACGGTGGGCGTGGGTGGCCTGCTCGTGCTGACCATCCTGCGTGTGGCCGCTCCTGCGCTGACCCCAGCCGTCCACCTGCTGTACGGCCTGCTGTCCGCGGCATGGATCGTCTGGGCATTGCGCCCCAATATCCGGCGGCTACTCCGCGGCACAGAGCGGCGCATCAGGTAGTGGTAGAGGCCAATATGCCGCGCTACGTCATGGCTCTCGATCAAGGCACGACCAGTTCCCGCGCCATCCTTTTCGACCGCGCTGGCCAGACCGTGGCCTCAGCACAAGAGGAGTTCCCGCAGATCTTCCCCCAGCCAGGCTGGGTGGAACACGATCCTGAAGACATCTGGCGCACGCAGATGGCTGTGGCGCGGCAGGCGATGGCGAAGGCCGCCGCCTCCGTGGATGATGTGGCTGCCATCGGCATCACCAACCAGCGGGAGACAACAGTGGTCTGGGACCGGCGCACGGGCGAGCCGGTGTACAACGCCGTGGTATGGCAGTGCCGCCGCACTGCTGACCGCTGTGAGGCGCTCAAAGCCAGCGGGTTCGCCGAGGCCATCCGTGCTAAGACCGGGCTGGTGGCCGATGCCTACTTCTCGGGCACCAAGATAGCATGGATCCTGGACAACGTGCCCGAGGCCCGAGGCCGCGCCGAAGCGGGCGAACTGGCCTTCGGCACCATTGACACGTTCCTGCTCTGGAGGCTGAGTGGTGGCCGCGTCCACGTCACCGACTACAGCAACGCTTCCCGCACGCTGATCTTCAACATCCACACCCTGGACTGGGACGAGGACATTCTTGCCGAACTGCGCATCCCGCGCAGCCTATTGCCGGAGGTTCGTCCCTCCAGCGCCTTCTACGGCGAGACAGACCCCGCTATCTTCTTCGGCGGTGCCATACCGCTGGCAGGCGACGCGGGCGACCAGCAAGCAGCCACCTTCGGCCAGGCCTGCCACACGGCTGGCATGGCCAAGAATACCTACGGCACGGGCTGCTTCATGCTCCTGAACACCGGCGAACAGGCGGTGCCGTCGGAACGGGGGTTGTTGACCACCATTGCCTGGGGACTGGGCGGCAAAGTCATCTATGCTCTGGAAGGCAGCGTCTTCATCGCCGGTGCCGCCGTGCAGTGGCTGCGAGACGAACTGCGTATCATCGAGCGCAGCGGTGACGTGGAGCCGCTGGCCGCTTCGGTGCCCGACACCGGCGGCGTTTACGTCGTGCCCGCTTTCGTCGGCCTCGGTGCACCCTACTGGGATCAGTACGCTCGCGGCGCTATCCTGGGGCTCACGCGGGGCAGCGGTCGGGCGCACATCGCCCGCGCCACGCTGGAGTCCATCGCTTATCAGACGCGGGATGTGCTGGAGGCCATGCGTGCCGATTCGGGCATCGAGTTGAACGAGCTGCGGGTGGACGGTGGAGCCGTACGCAACGACCTGCTGATGCAATTCCAGGCCGACATCCTGGGCGTGCCAGTGCTGCGGCCGGTGGTGACGGAGACGACGGCGCTGGGCGCAGCCTACCTGGCCGGGCTGGCCGTGGGCTTCTGGCAAGATCAGCAAGAGATCGCCCGCAACTGGGCGGTGGACAGAGTATTCGAGCCAGACATGAGTGCTGAGCGACGAGAGGAACTATATGCTGGCTGGGAGAAGGCTGTAGAGCGGACGCTCGGTTGGGCAAGAAGAGACTAGAGATTGGAAATTGGAGGTTGGAAGTTGGAGAGTGGAGATTGGAAAATGGAAAATGGTCTGCTCAGCGTTAGGAGAAAAGCGGTACTGCAAGAGCAAGGCCAGGCAATCCAGCATCCAGTATCCATTCCCCAACTTGCATCCAACATCGCTCATCGCGGTGCTCGCTCCCTGGCCCCGGAGAACACCCTGGCCGCTGCGCGCAAGGGGTTAGGAGTTGGCGCGGACATGTGGGAGCTGGATGTACAACTCACTGTCGACGATGAGTTGATCGTGATGCACGACGGTGGGCTGGCCCGCACGAGCGACGTCAAGAAGCGCTTCCCCGATCGCCGCCCCTGGCGTGTCTCCGACTTCACCCTGGCCGAGATCCGGACCCTGGACTGTGGCTCCTGGTTCAACGAGAAAGACCCCTTCGGCCAGATACAGGCAGGCGTCGTCTCAGCCAGAGACCAGCACTCCTACGCCGGCGAGCGAGCGCCTACGTTGCGGGAAGCGCTGCAGTTCACCCTGGACAACGACTGGCGGGTCAATGTGGAGCTCAAAGACCTGCCGAGCTGGGACAAGGGTGAACTCATGGTACGGAAGGCCGTTGCCCTGGTGGCGGAGATGGGGATGGGGATGGAAGATTGGGTGATGATCTCCTCGTTCAACCACGACTATCTGCGGCAGGTGCGGGCGTTGACCGCACGCATCGCCATTGCGGTACTGAGCGTGTGGGCTATCAGGAAACCCGCTCGCTACCTGGCCGATATGCAGGCCCAGGCCTACAATCCCAGGAAGTCGGCTGTGCGGGCGGGGACGGTGCAGGCCCTGCGCTCGGCTGGCTTCGACGTCTACACCTGGACGGTGAACAGCCAGAGAACCATGCGCAAGCTGATCGGCATGGGCGTCAGCGGCATCATCACCGATTTCCCTCAAACCCTGGCCAAGACCCTGGGCCGCCGGTGAGACGGGAGATGGCAACAGGGTCTGAGCTCGGCGGCTGACAGACTGGGACTACGGGAGACATGTTCCGCTATCGCGGCGTCATCTTCGATCTGGACGGCACGCTCTACCGCGGCGAGCAAGCCATCCCCGGAGCGCCGGAGACGGTGCGGTACTTGCGCGAGGCCGGCTGCCGCGTGACGTTCGTCTCCAACAAGCCGTTGGAACCGAGGGAACGTTACGCCGAGAAGCTCA
>CBDURC010000190.1:0-6013 GCA_965369635.1 uncultured Anaerolineales bacterium
GCGGAAATACGCTTCCGCCCTGCCGTAGAGCGTGGCCAGCCGCTTCTCTCGCTCTCGTTCAGAGGCGACTCGAGCCAGCAACTCCTCCACGTCCCGGAAGCTGGGGTCCACGAGCCGAATCTCGTGCAGCAGTCGCTCAGCCTGCGGCCAGTCGCGGGCCTGCATCCTGTCCATGGCCTTCTGGTAGATCTCGGCGAGCTGCGCCTCCTGCTGGCGTGCCGCCTCCTCCTCAGCCAGGACTTCCTGCGCTTGAGCCAGACGCGCCGCCGCATCTCGATAGCTGGCGTCAAGCCTCAGGACTGCCTGGAACGACTCGATGGCTTTGGCCCAGTCCCTCGTCTGAGCGGCTTCATCGGCCACAGCGTAGAGGCGCGCCAGTTCGGCCTGGCGGGCTTCCTCCTCGCGCCGCGCCCGCTCTTCCGCTTCCTGTCGCTCCAGTTGCGTTTGCGCCTCGGCCAGTTGCCGGGCAGCCTTTTTGTGGGTCGGGTCCAGTTCCAGCACAGCCCGGAAACCGGCGATGGCCTCCGGTAAGCGCCCTGCTGCCAGATGGCCCTGTGCGGCTGTGTAGAGTCTCGTGATCTGCTCCTGCCGCTCGGCCTCGGCCAGGCCAGCCAGCGCCTCCGGCTGGTCGGGAACCAGGGCCAAGGCCCGACGATACGCCTTGGCAGCCTGTGCCCACCGCTCCTGCCCCAGGTGCTCAGCCGCCTCGCGCTCGCGCCGGGCTGCCTCTGCCGCGCGCCGGCGCGCCTCACGCTCCTCAGGGCTTAGCGACTTCACGTCGAAGATGCGGCCATCCCGCGCCCGCATGTACAGCACTGGCGTGCCCCACTCCACGTCGTTGCCGGAAGTGAAGATGGCCAGCCGGCCCTGGGTCACGGCAGCGTCTACCGGCTGGCCCACGGAAAGGGCATTGTAAAAACCGTGAGCGAAGGTGATGGCTGCATCATCGGTGATGGCGAACTGCATGGCAACCACTGCGGGCACGCCACCTGTCCTCACCAGGGTCATAGCGGTTCCGGCAAAAGGATCATCCCGTGAGGTGCGGGCGCCCTCGCAGGAGTTGAGGATGACCAGACGAAGGGTAGGGTGATTCCCCAGGAGATAGGCCAACCGCTCGCCGCTGGCCCACCGGCTTCTACCTCGTTCGTCTTCCAGGGCCAAGATGCCATCCTGGCTGCGCTCGTCAAAACCCCCGTGTCCAATGTAGTGGAAGACGTGATACCGACCGCGCAGCAGGAAATCGGACAGATCTGGCAACGTCGCTTGCTCCATCCAGGTCATTGTGAGCATCCCCTCGCTGGCGAGCCCCCCAAGGGCTTCTTGCAGATTCGCCTTCTCGCGCTCAACGTCCAAAGGCTCGCAGTCTGTGGGGCTGGAGATCATAGCCAGGACTGACAGGGGCGGTTCGACGGTCAGGGGAGCAGTGGGTTCGCGCACCTCAATGTAGCGCACGATAGGGGTGTTCCTGAAAAGCGAGAGGAACTTGCCCATGGATTCATCGAAAAGGTATTCCCAGGGGACATTGATCAACTCTGGCGCTTCCAGCCGCAGTTTCAAACGCAGACCCAGGCCCTGTCGCCTTGCCTCGTTCTGGCTGCTGATGAAGCAAGCACGGACGTCAGCGCGGAACACGGCCTTGAACAGCTTGTGCCCGAACTGGCGCGCTAGCTTCATCTCTGGAGTGCTGATGCGTCTCGTGTCTCGACGAGTGCTCTCCATGCGCAGGATGAAATTCTCCAGCTCCAGCTCGGAGACAGGCCGGCTGAAGGTGTAGCTGGCCTCGCCGGCCGGCGAGCGCACCACCGTGGCCTGGTAGCGCCGCCCCTTCTTTTCGAGGCGTAGCTCAAAGTCGAGATACTCATGCTTTTCCATACGCTTCTACCTCTACTGTAGGACTCGACCGGACGCCCGTGGAGCTTGCGCACGGATAGAGTGGGGAAGTGCAACGCAAAAGGCCAACGCTGGACGGTCGCGTGTCCCAGAAGTTGGCCTTGGCTGACCACGCCATGTCACGGCTGCGATGTAGTGGTTTGGAGATGAGAGTTCTTGCTTTGTCGCCCGGCGTGGCTGCTGGGACGATGCGAATGCAGTAATCGCTTCGTCAATGTTTCCTGTCCCACTTGCTCCTACATTGTACACCATATTCGATGTTCTGTCAAGTGTCTTCTGTGGCACAAACCTCGGGCTCCTTGATCTCTTTCACGAAGCGACGGCATAGTGTCTTTTCCCCTTTCCGCTAAGATGATGTATACTGTCGGCGGAGGCATTGAGCACGGCATGGATCAGCAGGTCATTCGCAATTTCTGCATCATCGCCCATATTGACCACGGCAAGTCCACCCTGGCCGACCGCTTGCTGGAGCGCACTGGCACCGTTAGCCCGCGGGAGATGCAGGAGCAGTTCCTGGACGACATGGATCTGGAGCGGGAGAAGGGGGTGACCATCAAGGCCTCAGCGGTGCGTTTGCTGTACGATGCTGCCGATGGTCAGACCTACGAGCTCAACCTGATTGACACCCCCGGCCACGTGGACTTCAGCTACGAGGTGAGCCGGGCGCTGGCTGCCTGCGAAGGGGCCGTGCTGGTCGTGGATGCCTCGCAGGGCGTCGAGGCGCAGACGCTGGCCAATCTGTACATGGCGCTCGACCAGGGGCTGGAAATCGTAGCGGTGGTCAACAAGATTGACCTGATGTCCGCCCGCACGGAGGAGGTAGTGCAGGAGCTGGATGATCTGCTGGGCATTCCTGCCGAGGGGGTGATCCGCGCCTCGGCCAAGGTGTCCGTCGGCGTTGGAGAGGTGCTAGAGGCGGTAGTGGCACGGGTGCCATCGCCGCGGGGCCAGCCAGAGCTACCCCTGCGGGCGCTGATCTTCGATTCGCACTACGACTCCTACAAGGGCGTCATCGCCTACGTGC
The DNA here is from genome assembly GCA_965369635.1 of uncultured Anaerolineales bacterium. GTDB lineage: Bacteria > Chloroflexota > Anaerolineae > UBA3071 > UBA3071 > UBA3071. The sequence goes on from CBDURC010000190.1 coordinate 2,915, forward strand.
GGGTGGTGGACGGGGCTATTCGCCCTGGCCAGCCGCTGATGCTCTTGTCCAGTGGGCGGCGGCTGGAACCGCTGGAGATTGGCATCTTCCGCCCGCGCATGGAACCGGTGGAAGCGCTGACCGCGGGCGAGGTGGGCTATGTGGCCACAGGGCTGAAGATGGTGGGCGAGTGCCGTGTGGGAGATACGCTTACACTGGCCGATGACCCTGCGCCGACAGCGCTGCCAGACTACCAGCCCGCCAAGCCCATGGTCTTCGCCGGGCTGTATCCCACTGAGGGGGAGGACTACAAGATGCTGCGCGAGGCGCTGGAGAAGCTGCAGCTCAACGATGCTTCCCTGTCCTTTCAGCCGGAGACATCGCAGGCGCTGGGCTTCGGCTACCGCTGTGGCTTCCTGGGGCTCTTCCACATGGAAATCATCCAGGAGCGGCTGGAGCGGGAGTACGATCTGGATATCATCTTCACCTCGCCTAGCGTGCAGTATCAAGTGGCCAAGACCGACGGCACAGAGATGGTCATTGACAGTCCCGCCGGGCTGCCGCCGGAGAACGAGATCGGCGAGATCCGTGAGCCGTGGATGGAGATCCAGATCTTCACGCCGGCTGACTACATCGGCCCCATAATGGAGCTGGTGACCAAGCGGCGTGGCGAGTTCGAGCGCATGGAGTATCTGGATCGGCGGCGGGTGCTCCTGACCTATCAGATCCCACTCGTCGAGGTCATCGTGGACTTCCACGACCAGTTGAAATCCCGCACGCGCGGCTACGCCTCTATGGATTATCATCTCTCCGGCTATCGCCCAGGCGATCTGGTCAAGTTGGATGTGCTGGTCAACAAACAGCCGGTGGATGCGCTTTCTGTCATCGTGCACCGTGACCAGGCGTATCAGAAGGGGCAGAAGCTGGTCAGCAAGATGAAGCAGATCATCCCGCGGCAGCTCTTCGATGTGCCCATCCAGGCGGCGATCGGCAAGCGGGTGCTCAGCCGGGCCAATGTGAAGGCCAAGCGCAAGGATGTGCTGGCCAAATGCTACGGCGGCGACATCACCCGCAAGCGCAAGCTGCTGGAGAGGCAAAAAGCGGGCAAGAAGCGCATGAAGATGGTGGGCCAGGTGGAGATCCCGCAAGAAGCTTTCATGTCTGTGCTGAGATTGGGGGAGGATTAGAGAATGGCGATGTTCACGAAGCGCAGAGTCAGGTTGACATATCCACCCGCTCTGCTGGATCAGCCGATCCTGTCTAGCCTGATCACGCAGTTCAACGTGCTGCTCAACGTCGTAGAAGCCAACGCGACCCCAGAGCAGGGGTGGTTTGTCGTTGACCTGCAAGGATCGGCGGAGGCGGTGGTGCGAGGGTTGGACTGGGTGGCCGAGCAGGGCATACAGGTGGAGGAGATGTCCAGGTCGTAAGCGAGACGATGCGACAACGCCGATGCCCTGCCATTCCGCAGGGCATCGGCGCGTTTGTCACCCTATGACAAGAATCCATCTTTCGCAACACCGTGGACGATCAGAGCATCAGTTTCGCCTGGAGAACCCCAAGGGTCTGAACATCCACGCGCTGGCTAACGTTGAATTCACCCGCCGCGCCGGGTCTCGCGTGAGGCTGTCGCTGACTGTGCGACCTTCGCCTGCGCGACCTCGTTCAATCACTGTCGCGGAGGCGCGGTCGGGTGCAATGCCCGTTAGTTGGCCTTCCGAAAAATCGGACGACACTGCTGTGCCTATTACCCTACACTCTTTCATGGTTCATACAGGATATTGGGCTGTCCATCAGGGCCTATCAACATCATCTCCTGGTCAGGGTGATAGCCTGAGTGCCCAAAAACACCGACCGCCGTACTGGAATCACTTCCTGGCCCTATTCCCACTCTATCCGTATGAGCTACCAGGTCGCCTCTATGGACTATTGAACCCACCTGCAAATACTGCACACCTGGCGTAGACGGGTCAATGTCCAAACTGACATGTTGCACAGTCAAAGTCAATCCCAATCCCGGGCCTCTTGAAATCCTGATGCTGATAATCCCGTCACTAACTCTGTCAGCGGTCACCCTTCCCTCTTCCATCAAAAATGTGATTGGGTATCCTGTGTGCGTGCAGTAGTCCAGAATCCTACGACCATCCCTTGTTCTATGCCGAAACCCCTCTGGTTCAGGAACTTCTGGATGTGCCTGCCAGAAATCAAGGGCTATACCGTCCCTGGAATCATGGTCCATAGTGACTAATCCAGTGCCGCCACAACCGCTATCGTTTACAGCAGTATAAGGCAGACCAATGTAGATTTGTGGCAATCCAGCAGGAGTACCGGTCGGCATGGTCGTAGGCGTTCTGCTGGGTGTCGGCGTGTGTGTGGGTTCCGGTGTTTCTGTGGTTGTAGCTGTTTGGGTAGGAGTAGGAGTGAGGGTTGGTGTAGCAGTCGGCGTATTAGTTGCTTCTGGTCTGACAGTGGGTGTGGCTGATTGAGTTGCGGTAGGAGTCAGAGTTGGTGTAGCGGATGCAACCACAGTTAGGGTGGCTGTAGGCACAACCGCAACAGGTGTAGCGGTAGTGGACGAGTTACACGCTGCCAGCAGTAGCGCGATGAGGAACACCACGATTCCCGTAGCCGAAGTCTTCATCATCTTGCCCCTCAAGGCCAGCTAACGATAAGGATTCATGTGGCGCGAAGCCGGCACATAATCCATGTTGAACTACTAAGCCGACTTGTGCAATTATACTCCTATTTGGAGTTTGAGGCAAAATGCCTCTTGGGGGCTCATTCACCGTCGGGGCATTGAGGTGGATTTTGCCCTGGCAGGGCAAGATATGGCGAGGTGTGAGAGGACTCCATCCCAGTCGGGAGCTGGAGAGATGGACGGACCTGCGGATGAGAGGTTCGACGAGTCGCCGACATGTCGTGTTTCTCAGTCACCAGGCAGGCAGGTGTTCACCTTATTCTGGCCGTTGCGTGGTCTAAAGAATGGGGCTCACCTCACAGAGGGCACGCAGGTTTTAGGGTGTCTCTCAAGAAATCCCTGGTGTCCCTTAATTGTCACTCCTAATGAGCGCCTGGTGGCAGTCGGTAGGTCAGTAACTCCTGCAGATCCCATACATGGTC
>CBDURC010000191.1:0-6012 GCA_965369635.1 uncultured Anaerolineales bacterium
ATGCCGCTTTCACTTTGCTGGAGAGAGGAATCATGCCCAAGCTCAAGAGCGTTGAGGATCTGACCAGGGTTCGCCAGAGTGCTCAGGAGCGCCTAGAGATGCGCACTCGAACCGGAACCCAGGTCATCATTGGGATGGCGACATGTGGTATCGCCGCTGGCGCTGGGGAGACGAAGAACGCTATCCTGGAAGAACTGCAGAAACATGAGATTGACGCTACCGTGACCAGCGTGGGTTGCATAGGGATATGCTCCAAGGAGCCGTTGGTTGATATTGAGCAAGCGGGCTGCCCGCGCATCAGCTACTGCAATGTCCACCCGGACATGGTGCCGCGGCTGATTGAGGAGCATCTGATCGAAGGCAACGTGGTTCAGGAGTGGGTGATGGGGCGGGTGTTCAGCCAGGGCATTGGGGAACGGTTGACGTACGAGGAGCCAGTGGCTCACCAGGCGATCCCCTTTTACAGCGAGCTTCCCTTCTATCGCAAACAGAAGCGCATCACGCTGCGCAATTGTGGAATCATCGATCCGGAGAATATCGAGGAATTTTTCGCTCGCGACGGCTACGCTGCGCTGGCCAAGGTTCTGACCGAGATGGTGTCCGAGGATGTCATTGACGAGGTGAAGCGCTCCGGTCTCAGAGGGCGGGGCGGTGCCGGCTTTCTAACCGGACTGAAGTGGGGGTTCACTTCCCGTGCCCCTGGCGACGTCAAGTATTTGGTCTGCAACGCCGACGAGGGCGACCCCGGCGCGTTCATGGATCGCGCCACCATCGAAGGCGATCCCCATAGCCTGCTGGAGGGGATGACCATCTGCGGCTATGCTGTCGGCGCGAAGGTAGGGTACATCTACTGTCGGGCGGAGTACCCTTTGGCCATCAGGCGTCTCAGGGTGGCCATCGCCGCAGCCGAGGAGCATGGACTCCTGGGCGACAATATCCTCGGCAGCGATTTCTCCTTCCGTTTGCACATTAAGGAAGGAGCAGGCGCGTTTGTGTGCGGCGAGGAGACGGCGTTGTTGGCCTCTATTGAGGGGCGGCGCGGCGAGCCGCGTCCTCGCCCACCCTTCCCGGCTGAACGGGGACTTTGGGACAAGCCTACCAATCTCAACAATGTCAAAAGCTACGCTAATGTCCCCCAGATCATCCTCAACGGCGCCGATTGGTTCGCCGGCATCGGCACCGAGCGCTCCACAGGCACGGCCATCTTCGCCCTCACCGGCAAGGTGAACAACACCGGCCTGGTGGAAGTGCCTATGGGCATCACGCTGAGGGAGATCATCTATGACATCGGCGGCGGCATTCCCGACGGGAAGCAATTCAAAGCTGTGCAAACGGGCGGCCCGTTGGGCGGCTGTCTTCCAGCCGATCAACTGGATGTGCCGGTGGACTTCGACTCGCTGGTAGAGCTTGGCGCGGTCATGGGCTCAGGCGGCATGATCGTGGTAGATGAGGACACCTGCATGGTGGAATTGTCCAAGTTCTTCCTGACCTTTGCCACCGCCGAGAGTTGCGGCAAGTGCGTCCCCTGCCGGATGGGGGGAAAGCGCATGTTGGAAGCGCTCACCCGCATTACCGAGGGAGAGGGCAAGCTGGAAGACCTGAAGATCATCAGCGAAATCGCTGCGGGGATGGAGAATGGCGCGTTGTGTGCCCTGGGCCAACTGACGCCGGGGCCGGTGGTTGCTGCGTTGCGCTACTTCGAAGACGAGTTCCTTGCCCACGTCGTAGATCATCGCTGCCCGTCGTTGCAGTGTGCAGCGCTCGTTTCGTACTATATTCTTCCTGATCAGTGTGAGGGTTGTGGCATCTGTCTGAGGGCTTGCCCGGCGGGGGCCATACTGGGTGGTAAGCGCATGATCCACGTGGTTGATCAAAGCAAGTGCATCAAGTGTGGAAACTGCTTCGATGTGTGTCCATCACGCTTCAGTGCCGTGCTCAAGGTGTCGGGGGAAAGCGTGCAGGTTCCGGAGAAGCCCATCCCGGTAGGCGAGTGGAGTGCGTGACCACCATCTTCTGGATCGAGAAAAGGAGATAAGGCGACTGATGAGAACGGTAAACGTCACCATCAACAGTCAGAAAATTGCGGCTCAGGCCGGGCAGACAGTTCTAGAGGCGGCTGCATCGGCTGGCATCAAGATCCCCACTCTGTGTCACCATCCAGCCTTGGAACCTATTGGCGCCTGCCGCGTGTGCCTGGTGGAAGTAGCCAAACAGAGAACCTTGCAGCCAGCCTGCACCTTCAAGATAGCGGAGGGTATGGAGGTCTGGACTCACTCGCCGAAGGCGGAGGAGACACGGCGCTTTGTGCTGGAGTTGATCCTTTCCGACCACCCGCTGGATTGCATGACCTGCGAGCGGGCGGGCGACTGCGAATTGCAGGACCTGGCCTACGAGTATGGCATAAAACAGTCCCGCTTCCCCGGTGAGCAGCACGACTATCCCCTGGATGTTTCAAACCCCTTCTATGAGCGAGACTACGAGAAGTGCATCCTTTGCCAGCGTTGCGTGCGAGCCTGCGAGGAGATCAACGGGGTAGAGGCGATTGGCGTCATCCATCGGGGGTTCGATAGCAAGGTCGGTACTGCCTACGACGGTCTGATGCAGGATGGCTCGTGCGAGTTCTGTGGCATGTGCGTGGAGGTTTGTCCCACCGGGGCCTTGTCGCCCAAGCAGGCCAAGGGGCAGGGACGTTCCTGGGAGTTCGAGAGGGTGACGGCGATCTGCCCTTACTGTGGCGTGGGCTGCCAGCTTGACTTGAATATCAAGGATGGGCAGATCGTCAAGGTATCGTCCAGGTGGGACGCCCCAGCCAACCACGGCTGGACTTGCGTCAAGGGGCGCTTTGGCCTGGACTTCGTCCATCGCTCCGACCGGCTGACCAGGCCCCTGATCCGCCGCGACAAGGGCGATGAAGGCGGTGAATTCGAAGAGGCTGACTGGGATGAGGTGCTCGAGTTTGTAGCGTCGCGGTTCGGGGAGGTCAAGGAGCAGTACGGTCCCGATGCCTTCGGCGCCCTGTCTTCCGCCAAATGCACCAACGAAGAGAACTACGTGATGCAGAAGTTCACTCGGGCGGTGATAGGCACCAACAACATAGACCATTGCGCACGCCTTTGACATAGCGCCACCGTGACCGGTCTGGTCACAGCGTTCGGCTCTGGAGCCATGACCAACTCATTCGATGACCTCGCTAACGATACGGAGATCTACCTGATTATCGGCTCCAATACCACAGAAGCTCATCCGGTGTTGGGTATGCGCATCCGGCAGGCGATCAAGCGACGTGGAGCCAAGCTCATCGTCTGCGATCCTCGCTCCATTCCCATCACTGATTATGCTACACTCGCCATCCGGCAGAAGCCAGGCACCGACATCGCCTTGCTCAACGGCATCATGCACGTCCTCATCGCCGAAGGGCTCTACGACAAAGCGTTCGTCGAAGAGCGCACCGAAGAGTTTGAGGATCTGAAGGACAAGGTGCTGCAATATCCGCCCGAACGAGCGGCAGCCATCTGCGGTATCACCCCAGAGGAAATCATCGAGGCGGCACACTTGCTGGCCGAGAATCGTCCGGGGGCTCTGCTCTACAGCATGGGCATCACCCAGCACACCACAGGCCACCAGAACGTGCTCTCCACAGCCAATCTTCAGATGCTGCTGGGCAACATGGGTACGCCCGGCGGCGGCGTTAACCCTCTGCGGGGCCAGGTCAACGTTCAGGGTGCCTGCGATATGGGTGCGCTGGTCAACGTTTACCCCGGCTATCAGAAAGTGACCGACGAGGCCGTGCGGAAGAGATTCGAGGATGCGTGGGGCGTGCCTCTCTCCAATCAGGTGGGCACCACCCTGGTAGAGATGCTCCACAAGGCGGAGCGGGGAGAGATCCGCGCCATGTACATCATGGGTGAGAATCCGGCGATCTCGGATCCGGACGCTAGCCACGCCGAAGCGTGTCTCAAGAGTCTCGGCCTTCTGGTGGTGCAGGATATCTTCCTCACCGAGACGGCCCAATTAGCGGACGTGGTCTTGCCCGCACCCTGCTTTGCCGAGAAGGACGGCACCTTCACCAACTCCGAGCGACGTGTCCAGTTGGGGCACAAGGCGGTGGATCCGCCCGGTGAGGCCCAGCAGGATTGGTGGATCATCGGCGAGATCGCCCGCCGCATGGGATACGACGGGCTGACCTACGACTCGCCGCGCCAGATCATGGACGAGATCAACCGCCTGACGCCCATCTACGGGGGGATGGGCTACGACCGCATCGGCGAGATGGGCTTGCAGTGGCCCTGCCCGGACGCCGAGCATGCCGGCACGCCCATCCTGCACGTGGGGAAATTCACTCGCGGGCTGGGGCGCTTCAGTGCTGTGGACTGGCATCCGCCGGCAGAGGAACCCGACGAGGAATACCCGTTCATCTTCACCACTGGGCGGGTGTTGTATCACTTCCACACCGGCTCCATGTCTCGCCGTTCCGCCGGTCTGGACGCGATCTATCCCCAGGGGATGGTGGAGATCAACGGCGAAGATGCCGCCGAGCTAGGCATCGCTGACGGGGATATGGTGAAGGTTGCCTCGCGGCGTGGCGAAGTCGAAGTAAAGGCTCTGGTGAGCGATATGACTGAGCAGGGCGTCGTCTTCATGGCCTGGCACTTCGCCGAAGCTGCAGCCAACGAACTTACCATTGCCGCGTTGGATCCCGTGGCCGGGATTCCAGAGTATAAGGTCTGCGCCGTGCGGGTGGACCGGATCAGCTAGATCGGTGTGTCCCAGCCCGCCACGACGCGGTGATCGGCGGAAAGGGTGAGATGCATCACCGGCCACAGCTCGATCTCCCCCTCGCGCTCAATGGTCAGCGGAACAGCGGAATGAGCGGAATGCCCCCCCCCCTTCTTTTCCGCTTCTTCCGCTTCTCCGCTGACTTCTGCGTCGGCGCCCGTGGGCGTGCCCCGCTTGGAGCGGGGTGTGATCCTGAGCGCGATCAAATCAGCAGGTACGGGTTCTCCAGGGTGGTCTTCAATTCGGCCAGGAAGCGCGCTGCCGCCGCCCCGTCCACGATGCGGTGATCGGCGGAGAGGGTGAGGTTCATCACCGGCCGCAACTCGATCTCCCCCTCGCTCTCAGTGGTCAGCGGAACTGCGGAACGAGCGGAATGCCCCCCCCCTTTGTTTTCCGCTTCTTCCGCTTCTTCCGCTTCTCCGCTGACTTCTGCGTCGGCGCTCGTGGGCGTGCCCTGCTTGGGGCGGGGCGTGTCCACGATTTGCCCCACAGCCAGGATTGCCGCCTCGGGAGGATTGATGATGGCGGTGAACGACTCGATGCCGAACATCCCCAGGTTGGAGATGGTGAAGGTGCTGCCCGTCATCTCGGCCGGCGTCAACCGCTTGGCGCGGGCACGCTCCGCCAGGTCACCCAGCGCGGCGACGATCTGTTCCAGACTCTTGTCCTGCGCCTCCCGGATCACCGGCACGATCAGGTAGCCCTCCAGGCTGGTGGCAACGCCCAGGTGAACGTCATCCCACAGGATGATCTCTTCGCCGCTCAATGAAGCGTTCAGGTAGGGATGATTGGGTAGAACCGCTGCTACTGCCCGCGTGATGATGGCGGTGAAGCCCAGGCGATGCCCGGTCTTCTGCTGGATCGGTTCCAGCAGCCGGGCGCGCAGGCGAGTAGCCTCGCTCATGTCCACGCGCAGCGACAGAGTGATGTGCGGCGCAGTGAAAGCACTGTAGGCCAAGCGCTCGGCGATGATCTTGCGCGGGCCGCGTAGCGGCACGACCTTTTTCCGGCGAGCATCCGGCAGAGGTACGGGCGATCGGCCGGTCGTCCCTACCTGCACAGTAGGGGCTGCCACCGGCGGTGGGAAAACCGCTTTCTGCCGCTCGGCGAAGGTCAACACATCGGCCTTGTGGATGCGACCCCGCGGCCCACGGCCCACCACCTGAGCCAGGTCAATGCCCAGCTCAGCGGCCAGGCGGCGGGCTACTGGAGTGGCTCTCACTTTGCCATCGCCTG
>CBDURC010000192.1:0-5953 GCA_965369635.1 uncultured Anaerolineales bacterium
AAACAAGGTGTTACCGCCACTTTCGCCTCTAATCTCTCATCTTTCATTCCTAATTCTAGGCTTGCTGGCGGGCGTAGGCCTCAACCTCGTCGCTGACCGGCTGACGTTCCAGAGGACAGCATGCGGCTACTGCGGACGGCAACGGGACTACGGTGGGGCCTGGGCCCTGGTGGCCTACCTGCGACGCCGAGGGAGGTGCAGGAGTTGCGCCGCGCCGCTGCCGCTGCGTCCGGTGCTGGTGGAACTGACCTGCGCCGGGGGCTTGCCGCTCCTCTGGCAACGGCCGCTAGGGGCGAATGGCCATTCGCCCCCGCTGGAGACCGCCTTCCTGGCTGCCTACCTGTTCATCCTTCTGCTCCTCACGATCACCGATCTGGAGCAGCGGCGCATCCCCAACGCAGTGATCTATCCGGCGCTGGGGCTGGCGCTGCTCGGCGCGTTTGTGCGCCCGCCTGGCAACTGGCGGAGCGCGCTGCTCGGTGGGGCAGGGGCGTTTGTCTTTTTTCTGGTGCTGTACGGGCTGGGTCTGGGCTTCGCGGCGTTGCTTGGACGCAAAGATGACGATGGAGCGAGTCTATCGCCGGGGGCGCTGGGCGGCGGCGACGTCAAGCTGGCGACCTTCGTAGGAATAGTGACTGGCTGGCCGGGCGTCGTCGTCGCCTTGGGCCTGGGGATGTTGGCAGCGGCGGTTGTCGCTGGAGTGCTCATCGTCGTGCGACTCTCGCGCCGGCAGTACCATCGGGGTCATACGATGCCCTACGGGCCCTTCCTGGCCGCCGGAGCCGCCACCGTGTTGCTGCTCTGGGGTTGAAGGTTCGAAGGTTCAAAGGTTCAGGTTTGGCACTGAACGCCGAACCCCGAATCCTAAACTTGAAACTTGCAGCCATCCCGCCTGTCCGGTATACTGGCTACAGGGCCGCTGCTAATGCGTAGGGAGCGTTGTACGATCTTTGCATATCGCCAGGGGGTTGGACATGCCTAGCGTTGGGCTTTTCGCGTTTCAGGCATACCTCCTATGATCCGGAATTTGACAGGAACAGACAGGAGGCGACTTTTGTAGTGAAAGTGAGACTACCTCCATTGAAAACGACAACTGAGCGTCTTGCAGACTGGCTGCAAAGGCACACAAGATCCGGACGTCGATTCTACATGCCTAGCGGGGGCTATTACAACCTACAACCAGCGAGGCCTAGGCTCACCCCAGGCGGGGATTATTTGCTAGAGATGGATGGTATATACTGCACCCCGATTGAAGGAGGATGGGAGTGTTCAGAGCCATGGACGATGATCTGGTTTGAGCTTATTCCCTCTCAGGACCCTGATAGAATAGAAGTAATTGCTACGTGTGACACCGGCACCTATCAGATGAAGGCTTTCTTCCAAGAGTTGTTGTTGGAGATAGTGAGACCGTGGCCCGATGTGGCGGCACAGCTAGCAGAACAGCTAGGGATAGTGGTCCCGACGCCCGCCCCAAAAGTGGCGGCTCCATCCCCGCCGGATGATAGGCCGTGGGAAGGAATACCTGGTCATGGAGGTCAACGCGAAATGCCGGAACTTCAGTCTACCAAATACGTTGATTTCGAGATCACCGTGCTGGAGGAAGCGGACGAAGGCTATCCGGTACGTGTGAAGAGCCCGGCGGGCGACGACAAGAGCCTTCTGCAGCTCGACGCCGAAGCGCAACCATTCCAGGATGACCTGCAGCGGTTGCGCGAGTTCGACACCGACGAACAGATGCTGACCCACCTCGGTCAGACGTTATATGATGCGCTGTTCCAGCCGCCAGCCAGCTCAGCCTGGCGTTCCTGCCGCGACGGTCTGGAAGTTAATGAAGAACTGCGCATCAAGCTGACCATCGAACCGCAAGAGCTATCCACCCTCCCGTGGGAGATGATGTGTGATCCAGATGGCTATCCGCTGGCTTCCATCTATTCGATTGTGCGCTACCTCCCGCTGCCCAGGCCCATTCTGCCGATGGAAGTGGAGCCTCCATTGCGCGTCCTTTGTGTGGTCTCCAGCCCCAGCGACTGGGAGCCATTGGAGGTAGATAGCGAGAAAGCCCGCATACAAGACGCTTTGCAGCCGCTGCGGGATCAGGGACAAGTGCATCTGGACTTCAGCGACGAGGCCCGCTTCAGCGCCATTCAGAGCCAGTTGCGTCGCGGGGGCTACCACATCTTCCACTACATCGGGCACGGCTGGTTCGATCCCGACAAACGCCGAGGTCATCTGGTGTTCGAAAAACCTGATGGCACAGGGGAGGAAATGGACGCCCGGCGGTTGAAAATCCTATTCGACCGCAGCTCCATCCGCCTTGCAGTACTCAACGCTTGCGAAACAGCGCGCTTCAGCCTGGAACCGTTGATGGGAGTAGCCCCAGCGCTGGTGCGGGCTGACATACCCGCCGTGATCGCCATGCAGTTCGAGGTGCCCGATACTTCGGCCATCACCTTCTCTGGCATGTTCTATCAGACATTGGCCGAGGGATATCCTGTGGACTACTGCGTCTCCGAAGCGCGTAAGACGCTCATCGGCGAGATCGGGCTGGATGAGGTGGATTGGGCCATCCCTTCGCTCTGGATGCGGGGAGATGGTGTGCTCTTCAAGTTGCCGGAGTCGCCTGAGCCACTACCTCCAGCGCCTCCCCCACCTCCTGAGGAAGAAGCAGAAGAAGGTGAGGACACGGGCACGCTGAAATATATGGGTGAGGAGGCGCTGATGGATCTCCTAGAGACCCATCGGACTAATCTGGGAATCCTTGGTCGGCGGTCGGCGGCGTTTGGTGGCGAGCCGCCTTTGCACGTCCTCAGTCAGATCAGGCACGCGGAACAACAAATCCGCCTGATCCAAATCGAGTTACAGCGGCGAAACCGCTGAGATGCAGCGCAACCTGCCCATACGCCAAGCGCCGGCCACACGGGGACCGGCGCTCGCTGCCTTCTTTGCGGGCAAGAGCCCACGCGGGCTAGCCACCGTACTCAGCCAGCTTCTTCTCCACGACTTCGATCTGCTTCTCAACGTGGCGAATCTGGTTTTGCACGTCCAGTGGAGCGTATTTGGGACCGCCGAAGTCGGCCGCTTTGAGGTTTAGCTGCTCTAGATTATGTCGGTAGGTGTCCAGTTGCTCGTTCAGGATTCCGATGGTCTCCTGACGTATCTCGCCCCGGCGCACCTCGTCCAGCACCTGTTCCGGTGAGACCTGTGGCTGCACCTCGAAGAGCCTCGTCTCTCGACCGGACATGAAAAGGGCATAACCAGACCAGTCGGCGACGTCCCAACCGAGTTTCGGGTCCATGGTGATCGCCCGACGGGCCAGGGTTGTAGCCTGATCCAGCGGCAGCCCTGAGGCCAAGGCAGCGTAAAGCGTGCGGCTGAACAGGATGGCTGTGCGATCCCAGACGTTACCCCAGATGCCGATGGCAGCAGGGATGCCGTCGGCGACGAGGCGGGGAGCGAGTTCCAGCATTGTCTCGTGAGTGTTGAGCATCGCCAGGCGGATACTGCTGCCGCGCAGCATTTCCGAGAGTGTGTGGGCGTCAACCCAATCGTAGCCCACCCCGGCTATGGACTTGGCCGCACCAGGAGCACCAGTCTCCTCTTCTAGAATCAGGTAGCTCTGTTCTCTGTTGAGGGTCCTCAGACCACCATGTCCGGCGAAATGAAAAATGTGGTAATCGTCGCTGCCGAGCGCATCCCTGACTTCGCTCCGGGTAGCGGTTTCCACAACCGTCAGGCTGACGTTCGCCTCGCCCAGCGACTGCAGGCCCCGGCGGATCATCTCCGCTTCCAAAGACAGGTTGAGACGCCCCTCTGGATCCGCCAGGACGACAAGTACTTTGAGCGGGGCCTCGCCAGTCTGTAGATTAGGTGGGCGATAGGGATGGTCTATGTGCCGGATCAGCGACATACGTGGGGACAGGCTGAGGAATTGGTGCGTCCGGGCATGGTAGAGCAATTCCCAGGGCAGATCGCTCAAGCTGTACTCGTCCTGCCCTCGCAGCGTGTGGCTCTCCTTGGGCTGCGTGGTGCCAATCTTCAGCCAAATGCGCAGTTGCCGCCGCCGGCCCACGGCGTCCAGGCTGCGCTCGAAGGCCAACAGCACGTCGTCGCGGAAAAGGGCAGCGAACAATGCCGTCCCAATCTCCTGCAGTAGGTCTCGATCTGCCCGCATTCGAAAGACTCTTTCCAGGCTGACTCGCATCTGTTCGCTCAGCAAATCACGCGGCATCGTGGCCATCGCCTCACCCACAGGCGAGTGAGTGACGTAGACAAGGTGATCGCCACCTTCTGCCATCTCGGGAAGGATGCGGATCTCGAAGTCTTCGTAAGACCGCTCATTCGTGGTCATGTCTGACTTCCTGGCATATATGTTCGCTCCCGCTGGACGGCCACGTCCAGCGGCCGGAGGCGGACATGGCCGTCCGCCATGAGTAATATCACTTACCTTGCTTTCCCGTACCCGTGAGGATGCGTGCTATGCCAGCGCCAGGCGTGCTCAATGATCTCTCGTAGACCGTAGTGCGGTTCCCAGCCCAACTCGCGGCGGGCCTTGCGGTTGTCGGCCCAGACCATGGGCGGGTCGCCAGGGCGGCGGGGGCCGACCTCTACCTCGAAATCGCGCTCTGTGATCTGCCGTACCATGTTCATGATTTCGAGGTTGCTGCATCCCTGGCCGGTGCCCAGGTTGAAGGCAACGCTGGGGCTGCCAGCGGCGAGATAGCGTAGTGCCGCCACGTGCGCCGTGGCCAGATCGTCCACATGGATGTAGTCGCGGATGCAGGTGCCATCGGGGGTGGGATAGTTGTCGCCGTTGATGAAGAAGCGGGGCCGTTGGCCCAGGAGGTACTCCATTAGCACCGGGATGATGCGGGTAGCCGGCTTGTACTCGTCGCCCAGACTGCCGTCGGCGGCCGCTCCCGAAGCGTTGAAGTAGCGCAGGGCCACGTGCCTGAGGCCGTGACAGACGTCGAACCAGCCCAGCACCTGCTCGGCCATGAGCTTGGAGACCCCGTAGACGCTCTCTGGCTTCTGGCTTTCCTCTTCGGTGACTGGCACGACCTCCGGCTGGCCGTAGACCGAGCAGGAGGACGAGAAGACGATTTGCTTGACGCCATGCTCGGCCATGGCTGTGGCCAGGTTGACTGTGCCCTGGACGTTGTTGCGGAAGTACTTGGTGGGATTGCGCATGGACTCGTCCACCTCGACGTAGGCGGCGAAGTGGATCACACCCTCGATGTCGTGCTCGTCGAAGGCGCGGCCGATGTCATCGGGGTTGAGCAGATCGCCGAGGATGACCGGGCAGCCGCGCACTGCTTCCCGATGTCCGTGCTCCAGATCGTCGAAGACGACGACGTCATACGCTTGTCGCTGCAACTCTGCCACAGTGTGGCTGCCGATGTAGCCGGCACCGCCGGTGACTAGGATGATCATGCGTTCTCTTTCCTTTCCATGAGCTTCTGACTCAGGTGTTTCAGGTTTCAAGGTTCCAAGTTTCGCTGTCTCGAACCTTCGGACCCTTGAACCTGAGACCTGGAACACAAGCGTAGCGCTGAGGCATTGTACCGCAGGAGGCGAAGATGTCAAAACTGATCGCTGTTCACCCTGATCGCAAGCCGCCGATGCAAGACTACCACACTTTGCTGCACACCCGTTTTGGCTTCGACAGCTTCCGGCCGGGGCAGGCGGAGGCACTGGAGCACATCCTGGCCGGGCAGCATACGCTGGTGGTCATGCCCACAGGCGCTGGCAAATCCCTCATCTATCAACTGGCTGCCCTGCTGCGTCCGGGCATCACATTGGTCATCTCTCCTCTCATCGCCTTGATGAAGGACCAGGTGGACGGTCTCACCGCTCGCGGGGTGCCCTCCACGTTCATCAACAGCACTATGTCCCGCACTGAGCAACAGCGCCGCTTGCAGGCCATGTCCCAAGGAGACTACCGGCTGGTCTATGT
>CBDURC010000193.1:0-5934 GCA_965369635.1 uncultured Anaerolineales bacterium
GTGAGGGGTTCAGCCGCCACTGCCTCGGGCTCTGGTTCAGCCTCTGCTTCCTCGGCGACTGGAAGTTTGGCCTCCGCTTCCTCAGCAGCGGGTTCGGCGTCTGTCTCCTCGGTGAGGGGTTCAGCCGCCACTGCCTCGGGCTCTGGTTCAGCCTCTGCTTCCTCGGTGTCCGGAGGTTCAGCTTCCGCTTCCTCGGTGACGAGTTCAGCTTGCACTGCCTCAGCCTCTGCCTCTGCTTCCTCGGCGACTGGAGGTTCGGCCGCTGCTTGTTCGGCGGCAGCAGGCTGGGTCTCCACTTCCTCAGCAACGGGTTCAGCTTCCACGATCTCGGCTTCCGGCTCAGCCTGTGGTTCCTCGACGGCCGCGGGTTCAGCTTCTACTTCCTCAACGGCGGCTGGTTCGAGTTCGGCTCTCGCTCCTTCGGCGGGAGGCTCAGCCTCGGCCCCTCGAAGGTCAAGCATGGGGGGCTCAGTCGCTACTTCTTCTGCGGCCAACTCTTCAGTGGCCTCGCGCCAGTCGAATTCCACGTAGCCGTCCTCGGGCACCTGCTTGAGGCTGAGAGCCATGCGGCGGCGCTGGGGGTCGATGCGGATAATGCGCAAGGTGAGGGTCTCTCTTGGCTTGACGACTTCGCGAGGGTGGGTCACGCGATGGTCTGCCAGCTCCGAGATGTGAATCAAGCCCTCAATGCCTGGCCCAATGCGGGCAAATGCACCGAAGTCAGTCAGATTGGTGATGGTGCCTTCCAAGAGCTGGCCCACGGCATAGTTCTCGTGAACTACGGTCCACGGCTCAGGCTGCAATTGCCGCAGACTCAGGCCAATCCGTTTGCGCTTCCGATCCATCTTCAGGACGTAGACCTCTACCTCCTGGCCCACTTTCAGCACCTCGCTGGGGTGCCGAATCTGGCCCCAGGAGAGTTCCGAGAGGTGGATCAAACCATCGGCTCCGCCCAAATCCACGAAGGCCCCGAAATTGGTCAGACTGGTCACCACACCCTTGCGGATGTCTCCCTTGTGCAACTCCTCCAGCAACTGCACTTTCTGCTGACGCCGCCAGTCTCGCATCGCTAAGCGCTCGGAGAGGATGAGGCGGTTGCGCTGGCGGTCTAGCTCAATGACCTTGAACAACAGCCGCTTGCCCACCAAGTGGGCCCAGCGATTAGCACCCTCTGTTCTCGTTGGTCTCTCGTCATGGTATTCGATGGCCAACTGAGAGGCAGGAGCAAACCCGCGAACCTGCCCCATCTCCACGATGAGACCCCCGCGGTTGCAACCGATGATCTTTCTCTCGAAGAACTCCCTCGACTCGAGTAGCCGTTCGGATTCCCGCCAATCCTGCTCCTGTTGGGCGCGGGCGAGGGAAAGGACGATGTTACCTTGCCTATCTTCTGGCCGGACGACGTAGACAAGTACTTCGCTGCCTTCACTGAGATTGGCGAGGAACTCTTCGTCCATTTGCTCCAGTTCCCGGCCGCGAACGACTCCTTCGCTCTTGGAGCCGACGTCAATGAGGATCTCCGTGGGGCTGGCACTGACGACAGTCCCATCCAGAATCTGGCCGTGCTTCAGCGACTTGTACGCATAGGCCTCGGCGATTTCCGTATCCATCGGATGTTCTGGTTCGGGATGTTCTGGTTCGGGCAGTTCTGCTTCGGGCTGTTCTGCTTCGGGTTGTTCTACTTCGGGTTGTTCTACTTCGGGCAGTTCTGCTTCGGGTTGCTCTGCTTGTGTGGTGGTCACCTCCAATTCTTCTAGCGTTGGCTGGGCGTTTTCCAAGTGATTCATAGGCGGCTTTTTCTTCTCCTCGATGATGGGGCCTGCGCAAGTGATGGCGCACGCGTGCTTGAAGGGGTGGGGCACACGCCCGACACGCTGTGGGCTTTCGCTGCGCATGCTCGTGACAGACAATTATACAGGATTTCCCGACAAAAGGCAAGCACGCTCATCTGCGTGTGCGCGCAGACCGGCCAGCAGGCTCGATGTGCCGGCCAGGATCGTGTGCTGGCGGTGCTCCACTCACTCTGTCAGGGCAATGGCCTCGATCTCCACCAGCGCCCCCAGCGGCAAGGCGGCGACCTGCACAGTGGAGCGGGCAGGAGGCGCGGCCGTGAAGGAGCTGCCGTAGATCTGGTTGACAGTGGCAAAATCGGCCATATCCTGCAGGAAGATGGTGGACTTCACCACCTGATTCAGGCTGCTGCCGGCGGCTTCCAGTACCGCCTGGAGGTTGGTCAGCACCTGGCGCGTCTGGGCGGCGATTCCTGTTCGCAGTTGTCCCAACACAGGGTCTATGCCGATCTGCCCGGCCGTGAATACGAGGTTGCCCACACGAACGGCTTGCGAGTAGGGGCCTACAGCGGCAGGGGCTCTTTCCGTGGCGATGATCTCTCGTAACATGGATGGAGTCTCCTTGTAGAAAATGGAGTGGGGGACGTGGGCAGCCTCGCGATGGCGTGCTGCCAGCGTCCCCCATTCTACTCATCTTGTGCTGCTTTGTCAAACGTCGTCATTCTTCTGTCAGCGCCTTGCCTGTCAACTCCATGAAGACATCCTCCAACGAGGCCTCGTGTCCGTTGGTCGGTTTCACCATGGCCTTGAGTTGGGCAGGCGTGTCCAGGGCGACAATCTGCCCCTTGTCCAGAATGGCGACGCGGTCACAGAGAGCATCCGCCTCGTTCATGTCATGGGTGGTGAGCAAGATGGTCGCATTGTGCACATCTCGCATTTCCTCCACGAAGGCCTGCACCTCTCGCTTGGAGCGGGGGTCCAACCCCGTGGTCGGCTCATCCAGCAGCAAGAGCATCGGCTGCGTGAGGAAGGCGCGGGCGATGGCCACTTTCTGCTGCATGCCACGCGACATATCCTCCAGAGGCTGGGTGATACTGCGCTTCTTGATGCCCAGGCGGGTGAGGATGCGCACGATCTCTTGCCGCGCTGTCCCCGCCGGCAGGCCGTAGAGGCGCGCTGCATAGAGCAGGTTCTCCATAGGAGACAGCTTCTTGAAGAATGAAGCCTCCGCCGAAACTCGATTGATCAGCCGCTTCACGGCCATCTCCTCGCGCTGCACGTCGTGGCCGAAGACGGTGACCGTGCCGCCGTCGGGCTGCAGAAGCGTGGCGACGAGGCGCACCAGTGTGGACTTGCCCGAGCCATTGGGGCCCAGGATGCCAAAGATCTCGCCGCGCTGGACTTCGAAGCTCACGTCGTTGACGGCGACGACCTGGCGCGGCGTTTCGCCGACTGAGTCATTCTTCTTGCCTCGCAACCGTCTCCACCAGCCACTGTTTCCGTTCTTCCTGAACACTTTCCTTGCATGTTGAACAGACAAAGCAATGTGCTTGCTATTCATCATCGTCGTCCTCCTGACATTCCAAGACCAGAGTGTGATGGCGGAATGCTGTTCTCGGCCATCATTGCTTTGCCATCACTTTTCGGTAGGCGATGCTCGTCTTCCGCAGCCGGAATCCCACCCGTTCATACAGGCGCATCGCGCCGGTCAGGTTCTCAGCGTCGGCGTGGAGGTGGGCGCCTTCCATGCCAGCCTGGCGCAGGGCGTGCAGGCTGTGCACCAGTATCGCTGTGCCCAAGCCTCGATGCCGATACTCGCGAAGCACAGCCAGGCTTTCCACGTATCCCTCCTGGCGGCCCGTTTGGGCGATCCAGTCGGGGTCAATGATGTTCAACCCCAGGCCGACCAGCCTATGGGACGCTTCCTCCTCAGCCAGGAACCAGAGTTCCGGGCGAAAGTGGGGTTGTTGTAGCCAGTGGAGAAACTCCTCCAGCCTGCCGTCGGTGTGGCCCCAGTGGTCGCGGAAAGCGAGGTTATCCACCCGCCAGACCGTCTCGGCGTCGCGCTGTGGATCGAAGGTGCGCAGCCGGAAGCCGGCCGGGACTTGCACCGGCGGCAGTCCATCATTGAGAGACCGGACCAGGTTCACAGAGTATCGCACTGGCTTCATGCTGAAGCCTTCAAAGAGGGCTTTGCGATCATCTTCCACATCACGGGTGTAGCAGTGGAAATTGACCTGACCTTGTTCGATCTCGGCCAGGTATTCCCTGGCCCGGCGATAGGCCGCCTCCAGCAGTCGTTGGCCCAGGCCGCGTCGCCGCCACTGAGGATGGACCACTCCATCGCAGTAGATCGTGCTCCCTGTGTCGGCATTGCCCTTACGCACGTAGAGATCGACGTAGCCCATCAACCGGTCACCTTCCCAGGCCAGGAAGCAGTCGGTTTCCGGATGGTAGGTCGGGAAAGACATCTCGTGTTCCGTCTGTTGCAGAGTCGTGGCCCGCTCCAGTTTGTCAAGAGCATCCGCTTCGTTGACCAAAGCCACCAGCGCCGGCAGGTCGCCGGGGCAGTAGCTCCGAATGTTGATTCTATCCATCATGGTTTCTCCTGCTCAAGTGCATATTCGACAGGTCAGTTTGTTTGTGTTAGAATGTTTGTCAGAATTGCCAACTCTCTGACAGTCGGAAAGGATTATGCTATGGAATGGGTTCAAGTTCGCAAGAAGTTTCAGATTACTCTCCCCAAGTCGGTCCGCCAGCACCTGCGTCTGAACGAGGGCGACCTGCTGGCCGTCGAGGTGCGTGACCATGAGTTGCTCCTGCGTCCGCAGAAGCTGGTGGATCGCGACCAGGCCTGGTACTGGACTCCCGAGTGGCAAGCCGCCGAGGGCGAGGCCGACGAAGATCTGCGCTTGGGACGCTACGACGAATTCGAGACGATGGACGATATGATCGCCGATTTGCAGCGACAGATGGCCGAACAGCAAAGGGACCAGGCCGATGCCCGTTCGTCGTAGCAAGCGTTTCAACAAAGCTTTCCGGAAACTACCTACCCACGTTCAAGCCAAGGTGCTCAAAGCACTCAGACCGTTGGACGCGGATTTTCGTGTCACCCCAGTTTGCGAGCCAGGCGCGTACAGGGCACACCTGACATCTACGAGGCGCGGGTGGATCACAAGCATCGCATGACCTACCAACGCCGGGGGGATGTGCTGCTGATGCGCAACGTTGGTGCGCACAACGACGTTCTGGGCAAACCCTAGCCCCCGCATCCAGCTTGCGCCCCCTATCCACTCCGCTTCAGCTTGCCCGTGCGCTTGGCGTAGCGCTCGGCTGCCTGGAAGATGTACACGCCCAAGGGGATGAAGATGACCCCCATGAGTAACAGCGGCCAGATGTAGCGCAGCATGGCCGCGGTGCTCGCTCCCTCCAAGATGCCGGCCCGCATCCCTTCCAGTACGTAGGTGGCAGGTGACAAGCCGGCCGCCGGCTGCAGCCAGCGCGGCAGCACCGACACAGGGTAGTAGACACCCGATACCAGCAACACCAGTGCCTGGATGACGTGCGTCATCTGTGCGCCCCGCTCAGGGTAGAGCAGCGGCAGCACGGCGGCGATCACGCCCAATCCGATGAAGGAGAGGCTGCCGGCCAGCAGCACTAGCCCGCTGCCCAGCATGTTGGCCTGGCTCAGGTCCAGCCTGAAGAACAGGCTGACCACCAGCAGGATCACGCCGGTGTGCATCACGCCGTAGACCACGCAGAAGGCGGTCTGGCCCATCATGTGCGTGAAGCGAGTGACCGGGGCCATGAAGGTGTACTCGATGGTGCCCTCCCAGCGCTCCCAGGAGATGGCCTCGCTGATGTTGTGGAAGACCACGGACAGATAGTGCCACACCAGCGTGCCCACCAGCAGGTAGAGGATCATTGTGTCAATCTCTGCCTGGCTCATGGCGCGGCCGGTGATGGCCCCCGAGGCCTTGCCGATGAATGTGATGGACAGGGCATTGACCATGGAGTAGACCAACCATACCACCTCCCAGCCCCAGTACCGCTTGACCAGGTTGAAGTTGCGTTCCACGAACGCGTATGATGCCTTGATTTCATGTATGATCTGTGCCATAGGATTGCTCCGATCAGGGTTCTT
>CBDURC010000194.1:0-5934 GCA_965369635.1 uncultured Anaerolineales bacterium
CGCAGAGCCCGCAGGCACTTCCCGCCTGCACAAGTATGGTAGCGATTGCAGATGATGATGCCGACTTTCTTCATGTTGGTTATCCCTCCTTCAACTCTTGCACCAGAAACTACCCGCATCTCCCCTGCTTGAGCACGATGCTCCCGACCGGCACGCCCACGTCACGGGCGATGACCGGGCACTTGGTCTGCAGCGAGTCTGCAGCAAGGAATACACCTTGGGTCCCTCTTCGCTCAACGTCTCGTAGTTGGCCTGCCCCTTGGCGATGACCAATTCGGTGTCGTCGTATAGCTGCCGAAACTCCTCCGAGCAGCGACTCAGAATCGTGCCCGGAGCATCTGAGCCGGTGCTGACGATCTCCGCCACTTGATCCACCCCAGCGGCCAGTGCATCTTCCCGCGTCGCGTCGTTCAGGATGGGGCCTCCCTTCACCGCGTAGACCACAGGCACGTCGAGCGTTCCAATCAGCGCCAGGTCGAAGACCGTCTCGCCAGCATTGTCGGCCAGGTAGAGCACCTGCCCGGCCCTGGAGAGCGTTTCGCGGAAAGCGACCCTGTCGTCAACCGCGAAGGGCTGGGCCAGCACCCGTTCTACCGTGTCCCACAAGTCGTACTCCTGATCCAGCCCCAGGTCAATGATGTTGCCAGCGATGCTCAGCCGCACAGCCACTCGTGCCGAGGTGCGGAGGGGCCGAGGTGCGGAGGGGCCGAGGTGCGGAGGTGCTCCCCTGCTCCTCTGCTCCTCTGCTCCCTTGCTCCTTGGCCGCCTGATATGGGTCGCTGTCACCGACTTCCTGGCGCACGATGCGGTGGACCAGGTCGCCGATCTCTGGCGGCGTGCTCGAAGAACCGATTTGCTTGAGCACGTCGAACACGCGGTCAAGCATAGCCTTTTGCTGACTCTCGTCGGCTCCGGCCAACCGTGCCGCCTCCAGCGCCTGGCGCAGAAAGCATGGGTAGCAGTCCAGATAGGTCCTCATTCACACTTCATCCACATCTAGTGATGCTCACCCTCACCCTCCTCCATGTGGCGGCGGTAAGCTCCCAAGAGATGATCGATCTTCTCTCTGCTTCCCTCCAGATCCTGCGTCCATTGGGCCAGCACCTCGTCCCCCTGTGCGGTGAGGCGATAGACCCGCCGGGGCGGCCCCTGCGCCTGCTCTTTGTCCCAGGTCGAAGTGATCCACGCTTTCTCCTCCATGCCCCGCAGGGCTCGATAGACCGCGCTGGGGTTGATGTCCCCCAGGCCAAATTCCCCCAATCGCTCCAGGAGGGTATAGCCGTGGGCAGGAGCATGGTGCAGGAGCAGAAGCAACGCCGGCTCCAGCATCCGTACTGCCCGGCGACCACGTCTCCGCCTCCTGCGACCCTGTCCTCGCATCCCTGTTCCTCCCTTGCAGGACCACCACACCCTCAATGCCATCAAGCCAGGCGTAGTCTAGCCCCTCGTGGGCGTCTTGTGGCGGCAAGAAACGGGCACAAGGCCCTATGCTACACCTTAACTCAATGAAATTGACTACACCCTGGCTCTCAAACAACCATAGTATACCACACTATGTGTGATTTGTCAATAGCCAAATGTCACGTAGTCTGTCCAGCCTCCCACGACAGGTTGCGACGCATGCATGATTGTGCTATACTGGCCGCAGCGCCCGGCGACCGCGACCGTAGCCGCTGCGCGGCTTCTGTACCGGACACTTCTTCGAAAAGCAGCCGAAAGGGACGCGGACAAACGCGGATGACCACGGACAATAAGGAAAGAAGTCCAGTGTCTCCAGTCAACACTGAGGAATTGCTGTCCTGGCACTCTCGAATGAGCGAAGGACAGAGAAAGTCCGTGTTTGTCCGTGTTCGTCCGCGTCCTAGCAGAACTGTCCGGTAGTGAATGCGCGGCAGGTGGTGAAGGTGGGCGCAAAACCCAACATGAAGGGAGAACAGGAGATGCAGAGTACCGCTGATCTGATGCGCAACGCCAGAGAAGCAGGCGTGGTGATTCCGGCTTTCAACGTGCCGTACTTGCCTATGGTCGAGCCCGTGATTAGGGCCGTGGTGGATGAGGATTCCTTTGCGCTGGTCGAAACAGCGCTCTTGGAGTGGACGAAGTTCGAGGGCAAGAGCGCTGCCGCTGTGATGGAGGAGTTCCTGAAGTACCACAACCCCGATCATGTGCGGCTACACCTCGATCACGTGCCGGTGATAGACGAGGAGAACGAGCGGGTGAGCTATCTTGCCGTCATTGCAGAGGCCATTGGATTGGGCTACCAGTCGGTGATGGTGGATGGCTCGCGGCTGGACCTGGAGGGCAACACCGCTGCCACCCGGATGGTGGCTGAGCTGGCTCACGCGGCGGGCATACCCTGCGAGGCGGAGTTGGGCGCGGTGCTGGGGCATGAGGCTGGGCCGCTTCCCCCGTACGAGGAGCTCTTTGAGTCCGGCATGGGATTCACAGATGTCGAGGAGGCCAGGCGCTTCGTGCAGGAGACCGGCTGTGATTGGCTTTCTGTAGCCATCGGGAACATCCACGGGGCGGTCTCCGGTGCCCTGAAGGACAAGAAGAAGGTTGAGGCCAGGCTGGATCTCGACCACCTGGAGAAGCTGTTTCAGGCGACCGGCATACCCCTCGTCCTGCACGGCGGGTCGGGAGTGAAGCAGGAGCATGTGCTCGCCGGGATCAAGAAGGGCATCACCAAGGTGAATGTGGGCACGGAGATCCGGCAAGCCTACGAGCAAGCTCTGAGGAAATCGGGCAGTGTGGCTGCTGCCCAGGATGCGGTGTACGTGCGCACGGCCTGGGTCATACGTGACTATTTTGGCATTTCTGGAGACAGGGAGCTAGTCAATGTCATTGGGTTAAGGTTGTAGCATAGGGCCTTGTGCCCGTTTTTGCTGCCCAAAGACGCCCACAAGGGCCTAAACTACGCTGGCTCTTTGGGACTTCGCGTGGCGCTCGGCGTGGACGACAGTCCACGCCCCCAGATGCAGTGGGCGATGCTTACACGCTAATCAGATGCGGGGACTATCGTCCCCTTAGAGCAAGAGAACCACGCGAACTCCTAGAGACCCACTACGCTTTAACCAAATGACATTGGGGAGCTAGTGACCGGCTAGGCTCTGGGCAGGGTAGGGGGAATCGCCCCACAGTCGCAAGAAACTACAGTGGCAAGAAAGATGAAACCCATCAGGAGGAGCAGTTCATGAGCAAGACCACATTGGGTGTCCTCGTCGGAAACCGGGGCTTTTTCCCCGACCACCTCTGCGAGAGCGGTCGGGCGGAGATTCTGCGTGTGCTGGAGGAGGAGGGGATCGGGGCAATCACCTTGAGCTCAGAGGACACCAAGTTCGGCTCGGTGGAGACGTGGGAGGATGCCAAGAAGTGCGCAGCGCTGTTCAAGCAGTACAACGAGGAGATCGACGGCGTGCTGGTCACGTTGCCCAACTTCGGCGATGAGCGGGCCGTGGCCGATACGCTGCGTTTGTCCGGGCTACGCGTGCCGGTGCTGGTTCATGCTTTTCCCGACGATCCCGCCAGGATGTCGGTGACGGATCGGCGTGACAGCTTTTGCGGCAAGATGTCCGCCTGCAACAGCCTGTGGCAATACGGCATCCCCTACTCCCTCACCACGCTGCATACCGTCTCGCCCGACGCAGGTAGTTTCCGGAGCGACCTGCGCCGCTTCGCTGCCACCTGCCGGGTGGCGGGCGGCCTGCGGGGGATCAGAATCGGCGTGTTGGGTGCACGCCCGGCAGCGTTCATCACCGTGCGCTACAGCGAGAAGCTGCTGGAGAGGGCTGGTATCAGCGTGGAAAGCCTGGATCTCTCGGAAGCCTTTGGGCAGGCCAATCGGCTGCAGTCCACCGATGGCGACGTGCAGCGCAGGTTGGATGAGATCAAGGCCTACGTGCCAGCTCCGGGCGTCACCGAGGAGGCACTACTGCGCATGGCCAAGTTCGGTCTGGTCATGGAACGCTGGATCGAGGCGAATGATCTCGTCGCCACCGCGGTGCAGTGCTGGACGTCCATCGAAGAGTACTTCGGCATCGTGCCCTGCGCGGTGATGAGCATGTTGAGCAATGCGCTCATGCCCAGCGCCTGCGAGACGGACATCACCGGCGCCATCGGCATGGTTGCCATGCGGCTGGCTTCCGGCAAGCCCAGCGCGCTGGTGGACTGGAACAACAACTACGGTGATGATCCCAACAAGGCAGTGGTCTTCCACTGCAGCAATCTGCCCAAGGATGTCTTCGCCGATGTCAAGATGGACTATCAGAAGATCATCGCTGGCTCGGTGGGCAAAGACAGCGCCTACGGTGCCATGATGGGCCGCATCAAGAGCGTGCCTTTCACCTATTGCCGCGTATCCACCGACGACACGCGTGGTGTCGTCCGCGCCTACGTTGGCGAGGGCACACTGACTGACGAGCCATTGGAGACCTTTGGCGGCTACGGGGTGGTACACATACAGGGTTTGCAGCGGTTGTTGCAGTACATCTGCGAGAATGGCTTCGAGCATCACGTGGCCCTCAACCTGTCGCAGACGGCTGCCGCTGTTCACGAGGCGCTGAGCAAGTACCTGGGCTGGGAGGTGTACTGGCACAGGGCCAACGCTGTGTGAACTGTTCAGGCTGAGCGGAGGCGGTTCCATCGGCTCCATCAACTCCATCGGCTCCATCGGCTGACTGATGGGGGGGAGACTGGGAGGACATAGACCAATGAAATACCGTGAACTGGGGCGAACGGGCTGGAAGGTGTCGGCCATCAGCTTCGGCGGCTGGGCCATCGGCAGCGAATGGGGCAAAGTGGATGATCGGGAGTCCCTTGCTGCACTGCACCGCGCCGCGGATCTGGGGGTGAGCTTCTTCGACACGGCGGACGTCTACGGCATGGGGCGGAGCGAGCGACTGGTTGCCCGCTTTCTCAAAGAGCGCAAAGGGGAAAAGATCCACGTAGTCACCAAGGCTGGCCGCCGGTTGTCACCGCACACCGCCGAGGGCTACAATGCCCAGAACCTGACCGGTTTCGTGGAGGACAGTCTCAGGAACCTGGAGACTGACCGTCTCGACCTCGTGCAGTTGCACTGCCCGCCCACGGAGGTCTACTATCGGCCTGAGGTGTTCGATGCCCTGGATGACTTGGTCGAGGCGGGTAAGATCCGCTACTACGGCGTCAGCGTGGAGAAGGTGGAGGAAGCGCTGAAGGCCATCGAGTATCCAGGCGTGCAGACGGTGCAGATCATCTTCAACATGTTCCGCCACCGCCCGGCTGGGCTGTTCTTCAGCGAGGCCAAGCGGCGGAAGGTGGGCATCATCGCTCGTGTCCCATTAGCCAGCGGCCTCCTGGCTGGCAAGATAACGCGTGAGACCACCTTCGCTTCGGACGATCACCGCGCCTTCAACCGTCAAGGGCAAGCTTTCGACCGAGGCGAGACCTTCTCGGGGGTGAGCTTTGAGACTGGCCTTCGGGCGGTCGAGGAACTGAGAGCGCTCGTGCCGCCGGAGGCGACGATGGCCCAGATGGCCCTGCGCTGGATTCTGATGTTCGATGCTGTAACCTGTGCTATCCCTGGCGCCAAGCGGCCGGCGCACGTAGAGGACAACGTCCGCGCTGCCGACCTGCCCCCCTTGTCCGATTCGACCATGGCGAAGGTGCGTGCGGTGTACGACCGCTACATTCGCGAGCAGGTGCACCAGCGCTGGTAAGGCCGTCTTCAGGAACAGCACGAATCCAAAAGAGCGGGCGGTGCTCACCTGCGCACTGCTCGCTCCTTGTTTTCGCTCCAAGTGCAGAACAACTCTACTGCCTAGTTCTTCTCCAGTGTGGGTGGTTTTCTCCCCGCATGTGCTGGATGACATACTTCGCCGCTGGGTGGTTGACACGCTGCAATTCTTTCACCACGGCCTCACGATCATACGGTACTCGGCGATGCTGCACGTGGTA
>CBDURC010000195.1:0-5865 GCA_965369635.1 uncultured Anaerolineales bacterium
TCTCCAAGGGTGCTCGCGCCTATGCTGGCGTCAAGATGATCGAGGCCATTATTCGCGCCGCTGAGGAGATGCATCCCGAGGTCATCTTCGCGGTGCACATAGACCATGGAGACGAAGAGACCTGCAACGATGCCATTGACTCTGGCTTCTACAGCTCGGTGATGATCGACGCCTCACACGAGCCCTTCGAGGCGAACGTTGCCATCACCAAGCGCGTGGTGGAACGCGCCCACGCTAAGGGAGTCAACGTCGAGGCGGAGTTGGGCATGCTGGGCGGCGTCGAGGAGGATATTCAGGTAGACGAGAAACACGCTCTGCTGACCGATCCTGACGAGGCCGCCGAGTTTGTGCGTCTCACTGGCTGCGACAGCCTGGCAGTGGCCATCGGCACTAGCCATGGGGCGTACAAGTTCACGGGACGGCAATCGCTGCACCTGGAGCGGTTGGCTGAGATCCAGCAGAGGCTGCCTGGTTTCCCTCTGGTGATGCACGGCTCCTCCTCGGTGCCGCGTGAGGAAGTGGAGCGCATCAACGCGGCCGGTGGTGCCATTGACCCTTCAGCGCGGGGCGTGGACGTAGACGAGTTCGCCAAGACCGTTCCCTTGGGGGTGGTCAAGGTCAACATAGACACCGATGGCCGCCTGGTGTGGACGCGGGTGCACCGCGAGTACTTCCGCGATCACCCCGAGAACTTCGACTTCCGCAAGCCAGGCAAGATCATGATGGCGGAGTACGCTAACTTCATCGTTCACAAGAGCGAGAAACTGGGCTGCGCTGGTCGTCTCGATGAAGTACGCGCGGCGCTGACCACTGATCTCTGATACCCAATATCTGGTATCCAATACCCGACTTGACATTCGGCTTCCCCAAGTGTGCAGCGAAGCAAGCCATTCGAAGAAGAAGGAGAAACTCCATGCGCATCGGTGTCATCACCGTTCTGTTCCAGGATATGCTCTTTGAGGAGGCACTGGATCGTGTCCTCAATGCCGGCGTGTCGGCTGTGGAGATCGGGTCGGGCGGCTATCCTGGCAGCCACCATTGCCCTGTGGACAAGCTGCTCAGCAGCAAGCAGGCTCGCCGGGCATACATGGAGGCCATAACCTCGCGGGGTCTGATCATCAGCGGTTTCAGTTGCCACAACAACCCAGTACATCCCAACGAGGGGATTGCCAGGGAAGCTGATGAGGTGTTCCGCAAGTCCGTGCGTCTGGCCAACCTGCTGGAGGTGCCGGTCGTCAACACCTTCTCTGGTCTGCCCGCCGGCGCGCCGGGCGACACCTGCCCCAACTGGGTCACCTGCCCCTGGCCGCCACACTTCCTGGACATGCTGGACTACCAGTGGAACGAGAAGGCTATCCCCTACTGGAGGGAGGCGGGCAAGTTCGCCGAGGATCACGGCGTGAAGGTCGCCTTCGAGATGCACCCGGGCATGTTGGTCTACAACGTGGACACCCTGCTGCGGATGCGTGAGGCGGTGGGGCTGGTCATCGGCTCCAACTTCGACCCCAGTCACCTCTTCTGGAACGGTGTCGACCCGGTGGCCGCCATCCGCAAGCTGGGCGACGCCATCTTCCACGTCCACGGCAAGGATGTTTACGTTGATCCCTTCAACGTGTCTGTCAACGGCTGTAACGACAACAAGCCATACAGCCGCATCCCTGAGCGTTCCTGGACGTTCCGCACCATCGGCTACGGCCACAGCGCCAAGGTCTGGAAGGACATCATGAGCGCCTTCCGTTTGGTGGGCTACGACTACGTCATCTCCATCGAGCACGAGGATGCACTGATGTCCCTTGACGAGGGCTTGGCCAAGGCCGTGGCCATCCTGAAGGAGGTTGGCATCTTCGAGCAGCCCGGCGAGGTGTTCTGGGCCTGATCTCAGCAGGTCAGCGGAAGAGCGGAACAAGCGGAAACGGGAGCACCGGTTCCGCACATTCCGCTTTCCCGCTGACAGGGCACATCAACCACAAAGATACGAAGGACTCGCGAGGATCAAGGTGAGCAGTGAACTCCTCCCTACGCCCAGATCGTGGCTGACTCCCCCCTGCCCGTGGTAGTGGCTGGCCCCGCTTGGGGCGGGGCTGGCGGCCCGAAGCAGAAGACGTTGGAATCGACACTGGGTATGAGTGTTCGTTGGGATGTTCTCGGTTTCGGCGCGGTGGCTGTGGATGACCTGATCTACGTTGACCACCATCCACTACCGGGCAGCAAAATGCCCGTCCGCAATAGGCAGCGCCAGGGCGGTGGCCTGGCGGGGACGGCGCTGGTCGCCGCCGCTCGCCTGGGCGCCAAGGCTGCCTACTGCGGCGTGCTGGGCGATGACGAACTGTCGCGGTTCACGCGTCGCGAATTCGAACGAGAGGGGGTGGACTGTGCGCCGATTCTGTATGATCCACAGGCGCGGCCCATCCATTCTCTGGTGATCGTGGACCTCTCCACGGGAGATCGCTGCATCCTCTTCTCGATGGCTGGTGTCAGGGAACCTGAGCCGGAGAACATCACGCCTGACCTGATAGCCAACTGCCGTGTGTTGTTCGTGGATCATACGGTCATTGAGACAGGACCTCGCGCCATCGAGTTGGCTCACGCTCAGGGCATCCCGGTGGTCGGTGACATCGAAGCAGTGCGCGATCCGCGTGTGCTTGATCTGGTGCGCCAAATAGATCACCTGATCTTGGGCATCCAACTGGCTGGCCGGATGACGGGAGAAAGCGAAGCGGCAGCGATGGTGCGTGCCCTTTCTGGGCCTGACCGGGCCTGCTGTGTGGTGACCGCAGGCGAGCGTGGCTGCTGGTACTCCGAACACAGCGGCGGCGTGCGTCACTTTCCGGCCTTCCGCGTCCAGGTTGTGGATACCACAGGCTGTGGCGACGTCTTTCATGGTGCATACGCTGCCTGCATCGCCCGCGGAGAAAGCGTCAGCACGGCGATTCGGGTAGCGACGGCCGCGGCGGGCATTAAGGCGACCCAGCAAGGTGGCCGACGCGGTATCCCTGATCTGGCTACGGTGGAACGCTTTCTGAGAGAACATGGTAATGACGAATGGACGTCCACGAGATCAAGTGGGAGTTTGGCGACCTAGCGGTTCTTCAGCGGACGCTTGAGCTTGCCGAAGGCCGTAGCGAACTGCGACTGGCTGATGCCCGCAGCTAGCTGTGGCGTCCATTGGTTTCGGCAAGGTGAGATCCATCGATCATTTCATTGTCGCCTGACCGATCATCTGACCGGCTGCACATGCAGGTGTGGGGGAGAAGTCGATTGCGCCCTATCGTCTGGGAGCGTCTGACCCGTTCCAGTTTGTTCTTAGATCAGACAGACGCTCGGCTGGAGGTGGATCGGACGCAGGTCGAGAGGTTCTACCATCCATTGGCGACTGCCTTGCTCTCCAAAGCAGAAACCGTGCCTCGGCTTCTGGTGGCTGTTGCCGGCCCGCCCGGCAGTGGCAAGACGGCCCTTGCCACCATCCTGGTCGCCGTGGTCAACGCTGAGGTGGACGAGCAGGGGGCTGTGCTCGTTGGCCTTGATGGCTGGCACTATCCCAATGCCTATCTGGCGAAACATTTCGTCGAAAGGGATGGGCAGCGGATCGCTTTGCGGAGTATCAAAGGTTCGCCTGAAACTTTTGATGCGGCTGCAGCCTATGACTGTCTGTCGCAGATTCGCTGTGGAGGACGGGCGACCTTCCCGGTCTACAGCCGCAGGCTGCACGAACCCATACCGGCCAGGGGAACGATTGAAGCTTCTCACCGGATCGTGATCGTAGAAGGCAACTACTTGCTGTTGGACGAGGCGCCTTGGAAGCGACTGCGTCAGCTATTCGATGTTCGCCTGTTCATTTCCTCCAGCGTCGAGATCTTGCAGGAGGGCTTGCGAGAACGGCATCTGCGTGGCGGGAAAACGCTTGAGGCAACGGAGCACCAGATGCGTACGGTAGATCTGCCGAATGCCAAACGGGTGGCTCCCAGCGCGGCGCACGCGCAGGTGCTTGTTCACAAAGCCGATGTCCAGCGCATCGAACGCATCGAATGGGTGGCATCTCTGCAGTCCTGAGGCGGGGTGTTCTGGGCTTCAGTGCGTCTGGAGGGCATCGTCTCCGACGATGCCCTTAGCCAACGGGAGATCCTGACATGAACTTCAAGAACATCTTGCGCGGGTTCATCATCTACATCAGTATTGGCTTTCATCGTCACTGGAGTCGTCAGCTATTTGTATAGCTTCATCGCCCATGGTCAAGGCATCATCGACTGGGAGGCGGCGATACGGTTTGCGCTGATCTTCGGCATCACACTGCCGATCGTACGCGAGCTTGAGAACAGGGACCAATAACACACCGGTCGACTTCCGGGTGGAGGAGACTCAACGGCGAGGGAGCCGGATTGGGTATGAACCTCGTGGATTCCTCCTGTTTGTCTTGACTGCTTCGCTGATGGTCCCAGCTAGCAAGGCTGCTGGAACACAAGATAGCCGACAATCATCTCAGGGTCATTCAGTTTTCCATTGGGTAGCTTAATCTCATCGTAGGGCACGCGGCAGGGCACGCGGAGAGCGCTGAGATTTGCTTGGCTTCATCTGCGGTCTCCGCACTCTTGGGGGTAAATTGCCAGCGGCAGCCGAGAACTGAATGGTCCTGACAATCATCTGGCGCGTCTTGACAGACGATACCGATAATGGTACGATATCAAAAAGACAGAGCCAGACTCAGCCGCTGCCTGACTCTCTGTCGCCAGGTATCCAGACAGGAGCAGGTGGAATACTAGTCTCACCAGGAGCAATCACAATGAAATACGAGATTCATGGCACGGTCATGCAAACCCTGGACGTTCATCTCCAGAAAGGCGAGGCGATCTACACCGAATCTGGGGGCATGGCCTGGATGCGTGGCAACGTCCACATGGCTACCTCCTCTCGTGGTGGGGTCATGGCCGGCCTGGGACGGATGCTGGCCGGCGAGTCGCTGTTTATGACTACCTATGCTTGCAAGGGCAGTGAAGCCCTGGTTGTCTTCACACCCGAAGCGCCGGGCAAGGTTCTTGCCATCGAGTTGGGAGCTGGAGAGAGCCTCATCTGTCAAAAGGATGCCTTCATGTGCGCTCAAGACTCGGTCAAGCTTGAGATGCACTTTCGCAAGAGGCTGGGCGCCGGTCTATTCGGGGGCGAGGGCTTCATTTTGCAGAAGGTAACCGGTCCAGGCGTGGTGTTCATGGAGATTCCAGGAGAGGTGCGGGAGTACACCCTCGCTGCTGGAGAGGAGATGAAGGTGGACCCTGGCCACATTGCCATCTTTGAGCCCTCTGTCCGTTACGACATCAGTCGCGTCAGGGGGCTGAAGAACGTCCTGTTCTCGGGTGAAGGCCTTTTTCTGGCCAGTCTGAAAGGGCCGGGCAAGATATGGCTTCAGAGTCTGCCACTATCTAACCTGGCGGCCAAGCTGGCTCGCTACATGCCCTTCAAGCGCGCCTGAACGGTTGCCACAGGCCGGCAGTCTTCGAGATCAAGGAGATCAGCGATCGATGATGAGGTGGCCGCGTGTTTCTGGTGCAGGCGGCCACCCGCTGAAGGAGTGTACGAAATGACCCGAAAGAAGCAGTCACCTGCGCAGTCACCTGTTATGAACGAGAGTGCCGCAAACAAGCCCCGCTGCGAGGACTGCCCTCTCAGGGCAAAGGCAGAGGCGAAGCCCAAGTCGTTGTTGGGCCGGCTTTGGTACTGGCACATCAAGTGGTGCCCAGGATGGAAAGCCTACCAGGAGTATCTGGCGCAGCAAGGGACCTAGCTGGTTCCGTCATCGCGCCAGCGGTTCTTTTCGTCGAGTCAGTCGAAGGGCCGCAACTTACTCGTGCGACGCTGTATACCGGTGGTATCGTG
>CBDURC010000196.1:0-5864 GCA_965369635.1 uncultured Anaerolineales bacterium
AGCCGAGCTGTTGGCGCAGAGCAGCCAGAGGCCAGGAAGCCATAGTAGCGCACCTCAACAAACCCCTTCGGCAGCACGTGCTGCAAGAAAGCGGCGGATGAACTCCTCACCCTTCCCCGGCAACGGCGGCTGGATGCAGTTAAGCGGCATCGTCAGTGGCAGGCCACGTTGGACAAGAATCAATTCTTCGACCATGTTTTCGGGGCGACGCCCGTCGAGCAACCTATAGAAGAGTGAACTCTAACCTTTCCTCCAATCTCCAATACCCAATACCCAATACCCAATACCTATCTACCGCTTCAGCCCCCCGAAGGCCGCCAGCCCCGGATAGACCGCCGCTTCCGCCAGTTTCTCCTCGATGCGCAGCAGTTGGTTGTACTTGGCCACGCGGTCCGAGCGGCAGGGCGCTCCGGTCTTGATCTGCCCGGCGTTGACCGCCACCACCAGGTCAGCGATGGTGGTGTCTTCTGTCTCGCCGGAGCGGTGGGAGACCACTGCCGTCCAGCCGGCGCGGTGTGCGGTCTCCACGGCAGACATGGCCTCCGTTAGCGTGCCGATCTGGTTGACCTTGCAGAGCAGGCTGTTGCAGGCCTTTTCTTCGATGGCCCGCCGGATGCGCGCCACGTTGGTCACCAGCAGGTCATCTCCCACGATCTGCACGCGGTCGCCGATGCGCGCCGTCAGCAGCGCCCAGGCTTCCCAGTCGTCCTCGGCCAGGCCATCCTCGATGGAGATGATGGGGTACTTGTTCACCCACTCCTCGTAGAAGGCCACCATTTCCTCACCGCTGAGTTCCCGCCCCTCTTTCTTCAGCAGGTAAAGACCCCGTTCGGCGTCATAGATCTCGCTGGCCGCGGGATCGAGGGCGATGAAGATCTGCTCACCGGGCCGGTAGCCGGCGGCCTCGATCGCCTCCAGGATGACCTCTATGGCCTCACCGTTGCTGCCCAGCGAGGGGGCGAAGCCGCCCTCGTCGCCGACGTTGGTACCGTAGCCCTTGCCCTTCAGCACCTGTTTGAGGCTGTGGTAGATCTCGGCGCCCCAGCGCAGCGCCTCGGCGAAGCTGCCCGCGCCAGCGGGCATGATCATGAACTCCTGGAAGTCGGTGGAATCGACGGCGTGCTTGCCGCCGTTGAGGATGTTCAGCATCGGCACGGGCAGCGTGCGCGCGCTGACCCCGCCCAGATAGCGGTAGAGCGGCAGTCCCAGCGCTTGTGCGGCAGCCTTGGCCACGGCCAGCGACACGCCCAGGATAGCGTTGGCTCCTAGTTTGCCCTTATTGGGGGTACCATCCAATCCGATCAGATGCTCGTCAATGGCAGTCTGCTCCAGCGCATCCCAGCCCCACAGCCCCTCGGCGATGGTCAGATTCACGTTTTCTACGGCTTTGAGCACCCCTTTGCCGCCGAAGCGACCTGCGTCGCCGTCTCGCAGTTCCATCGCTTCGTGCACGCCGGTGGAAGCGCCAGAAGGCACGGCAGCCCGGCCCGTCGCCCCGCTGCTGAGCAGGACTTCGACCTCCACAGTGGGATTGCCGCGGGAATCCAGTATCTCTCTGGCGATGATCTCTTCAATCAGTGTCATGACTTGCCTCCAGACGACCGTTTGTTCTTGGCACGTTGATAGGGAACTTCCGCGTGAGGCTGCCAGCCACGCGGTGATCGGTGAGGCGGCAAACGTGACCCAATTGCCACGCTTGCCTCTCACGCATCATTCATCAGGTGCTACTTCTTCGGCTGCAATCCCAAGGCTCGATACAGCGCATCGAAATCAAACTTCTCATCCAGTATCTTGCAGAAGCGTTCGACCTTCTTGTCTTGCTGGAAGCGGCTGCGACCAAAGAACTGCTCGGCAATCTCTACGGTCGAGAGCGTGTCGCGTCGGGCCAGCAATATGGGCACATCGGCATCTTCTGCCCGACTGAGGATCAGCGGGCTGGGATGGAGGTTGCCGGTGAGAATGAGGCAGCGAGTGTTTGTCTCCAGCGCTGCCAGGTGGATGTCCGAGCGGTCGCCGCCGGTGATGACGGCCTTGTTAGGCCGGCGGCGGAAGTAGGAGAGAGCGCTGTCCACGGTCATGGCCCCCACCATCAGGTGCTCCACCAGATCGTCCATGCGGTCAGGGCAGCAAAGCACCTCTGCGTCCAGCCCTTCGACCAACTCGCCGATGCTCACGGCCAGCAGCAAGCGTTCGCGGGGCAGGCAGCCGAACACTGTCACACCTCGCGCTTCCAGGAAGGGCTTCAGCACCGTCTGGGCGAACTCCATGCGCTGACGCGGGATAACGTTGATCACCGCACCGATCAGGTTGTCACCCAACCGCTTCTTAGCGGTGAGGATCTGATCCACAGCCTGCCGTTCTTTGTAGCGAGCCACGGTGATGGCCTTGGCCTGGAGCAGAGACGCGACGTAGGGGCTGGGCAGGCCCACCATGTAGCCTTCGCGCAGGCTGTACCCTCCATCAAGGATGGTCACATCTCGATCCCGACAGACCTGGCGCCAGGCCGCGAGCAGCCGAGCTTCATAGTCGGTACTGTCCTCTCCCTTCAGGATGGCCTCCGCTTGTTGCGGCGTGATGGCCACAGGCGAGAGGATGTCCACCGGCTCGGGCAAATCAAAAGTCTGTTTGGCGAATTCCACATCCGCATCGTAGGGCCCACCGGCGCGGCTCTCTGCCAGCGTGTTCACGGGTTTCATGTAGCCTACTTTCAGGCCGTCGCGCTGGAATCGCTTCCCCAGCCCGATGCAGAGTGCGCTCTTGCCGGAGAAAGTCTCGCTTGAAGTGACATAAAGAGTCGCCATGTTTGCTGCTCCTATAGGGATTTCGGATTTCGGAATGCGGATTTCGGATTCTCCATTCGGCAATCCGCAGTCGCCTTATCCTAGCACTAGCCGCATATCAATGCCCAGGACTCCTTTCCCCCGCTCGAAGACGATCAGGGGATTGATGTCCAGTTCGGCGATTTCGGGAAAGTCGGTGACCAACTGAGAAACCCGCAGCACTGTGTCAACGATGGCCTGCATGTCCGATGGCGCTTCGCCCCGGACGCCCCGCAATAGACTGTAGGCCCGGATTTCGCTGATCATGACCCGGGCTTCCCGCTCGTCAATTGGGGCCACGCGGAATGTCACGTCCTTCAGCGCTTCCACGTAGATGCCGCCCAGCCCGAAGAGGAGCAGTGGGCCAAACTGCGGGTCGCGGCTCATGCCCAGGATGATCTCCTTGCCGCCGCGCACCTGCTGCTGCACCAGGCAGCCCCAGATTTCGGCGTCGGGCATGTGACGGGTGGCGCGGAAGACGAGGAGATCGAAAGCGTCCCGCACATCTTCGGGACTGTTCAGGTTTAGCTTCACGCCGCCGATGTCGGTCTTGTGTAGGATGTCCGGCGAGGCGATCTTCATCACCACGGGGTAGCCGATCTGCTCGGCGGCGGCCACAGCCTTCTCGGCCGTGTTGGCCAGCACCGAGTCGGGCATGGGGATGCCATAGGCCTGCTGGATCTCCCGCGCTTCGGCGTCGCCGATGGTCACGCGGCCCTCCTCCCGCACGCGGTCGAGGATCTCTTGCACCTTCTCGTTGTCTACGTGGAAGCGCTTGATCTCCGGCGGCGGTTGCTCTCGCCATTGCCGATAGCGGCTCATGGCCGCCAGCGCCGCCACCGCCCGTTCGGGCACGCGATAGTTGGGCACCTTCATCTCGTTGAGGATGTCCACGCCAGCTCCCACCGTGGCCTTGCCCATGAAGCAGGCCATGATCGGTTTGTCGTGCTGTTCTGCTGCCTCGCCCACGGCGCGGGCAGTCTCTTCGATCTGGGTCATCACCTGGGGCGTGAGGATGACGATGACACCGCCCACGTTGGGGTCGTTCAGTGCAGCGTTGACCGCCAGCTTGTAGCGGTCGGCCAGGGCGTCTCCCAGGACGTCAATGGGATTGGCCGCGCTGGCAGCAGCGGGCAGCTTCTCTTTCAGCAAGCGCTGCGTCTCCGGCTCCAGCGAGGCGAGCCGCAGTCCCGCTCGTTCGATGGCATCGGCGGCCATGATGCCCGGGCCGCCGGCGTTGGTCACTACGGCGATGCGGTCGTTGGTCAGCAGCGGCTGGCGGGCGAAGGCGATGGAATAATCGAAGAGATCCTCCACCGAGCGGGCGCGGATTATGCCCACCTGGCTGAAGGCAGCATCGTAGGCCCGTTCCGAACCGGCCAGCGTGCCCGTGTGCGAGGAGACGGCCCGCGAGCCGGCGCTGGTGGTGCCCGACTTGATGGCCACGATGGGTTTGCGGCGGCTCACCTCACGGGCCACGTCCATGAAACGGGCGCCGTCAACGATCCCCTCCAGGTAGGCCACGATGACGCGAGTGTGCGGGTCGTCGCGCCACGCTTCCAAGAAGTCGATCTCGTTGGTGTCCGCTTTGTTGCCCAGGCTGACGAAGTGGGAGAAGCCCACTCCTTCGGCCAGGGCCATGTCCAGCACGGCGGTGCACAGCGCGCCCGACTGAGACATGAAGGCGATGGTGCCCTGTCGGGGCATCCCCACGGCGAACGAGGCGTTGAGGTGGCTGATGGTATCAATGATGCCGAGGACATTGGGGCCGATCAGCCGCATGGAGTAGCGACTGGCGATCTCCACCAGTTCCTTCTCCATGCGCTTGCCCTCGCGGCCCACTTCGCGGAAGCCGGCGGAGATGATGATTGCGCCCTTGACCCCTTTCTGGCCGCATTCCTCGAGCACAGAGGCAACATATTTCGCCGGAACGACGATCACGGCCAACTCCAAGGGGTCGGGCACGTCCAAGACGCTGGGGTAGGCCGCAAGGCCCAGCACCTCGTCGGCTTTGGGATTGATGGGATAGACACGGCCCGCGTAGCCGTACTGGATGATATTATGAAGCACCCCGTAGCCGAGCTTGGTCGGGTTGCGCGATGCACCGACGACGGCTACGGATTCGGGACTGAAGAACATATCGAGCATGAAGACATCCATTTACGCCTGCTGACAAGCAAACGCCTGGCGGCCCATGAAGCCGCCAGGCCGCTGCCGTTTCGAGTGAGTGTGTTGCTGCGTGCCAGCGACAGCCTACTTATACCCCAGAACAGGCAAAAGCGCAAGTGAGGAGACAGTTTGGTCTGGGGTGAAGCGATGCCCCGGAAGCTACTGCCCCGTCGATGTGTCCTGGGCACAGTGCAGGACAATGGTATACAGTTGCTGTTCAGGTGCTAGATCGCACGCCGATATGGGCAGGTCTTCTGGGCAATCGGCATCCTCCGACGGTTCCCAGCCCACCCTCAGCAAGCATAGCCCATTGGCTTGGTGGAAACCGGTGCCAGTACCAGTAGGCCCGTCGGCAGCGTACTGCATATCTGCCTTCCAGCCTTGGGCTTCGAGCACTCCCTTCAGGGCGTCAGCAACGGCTGGGAAGCTCTCGAAGTCCAATCCGGTTCCTGTGGCCGTCGCCTGGCAACCGAAACCGGTCTCTCCTCCGATGTAGTCCTGAAACGGCGCTTGCTCGGTCATAACCTCTACGTCCAGAGCTTCCGCCACAGCGTCCGCCAAAGCACTGCACGCGGTGGCAGTCAGAGGCTGGTAGTCGCTCTTGGGAGCACACTTGCCGTGGAAGAGGGCCCATTCCTCACACCCGCTGCCGTCGGGGAAGATGCAGTATCCTGCCTGGCTACCATCGTCGCCGGTGCGGATTTTCAGCGTGCCGCCTTGTTCTTGGCAGAAGACAGATGCCGGGTTGGGCATGCCGATCTGAGGCTCATTGGGCTCACGGGGCTCACATTCGCCTCGGAAGAAGGCCCATTCTTCGCACTCGCTGCCGTCGGGGAAGATGCAGTATCCTGCCTGGCTACCATCGTCGCCGGTGCG
>CBDURC010000197.1:0-5804 GCA_965369635.1 uncultured Anaerolineales bacterium
GTGTACGTCTTGGCCTATCCCCAGACGATGTATCCAGACGTCGTCCTGATCCAGCGACCGCTCCGGGAGCCGAAGCTAGGGTTTGCTGAAGTAGAAACAGCCCTGGCTGCCGAAGTCGAAGCTCCGGTGGTCACCCCCGTTGTA
This sequence comes from uncultured Anaerolineales bacterium, assembly GCA_965369635.1. Taxonomy (GTDB): domain Bacteria; phylum Chloroflexota; class Anaerolineae; order UBA3071; family UBA3071; genus UBA3071. The sequence continues at coordinate 145 of CBDURC010000197.1, forward strand.
CTTACCGTCCCCCCAGCCGAACACCGGGAGCCTTTCATCGAGATCTTCCACACCGCTGGCGACGAGGTGGTGGCCATCATCGAGGTGCTCAGTCCGGCCAACAAGACGGCCGGGGAAGGGCATCGCCTCTACCGGAGCAAACAGCAGGCCATTCTGGATAGCGACGTTCATCTGATTGAGATAGACCTGCTTTCCACGGGCTTGCCCAGCGTGGCCTTGCCGGAGGAAGGGTACTCTCGCTTGCCTCCCTACCGCTATCTGGTCTGCGTCCACCGGGCGACGGAGCGATACCGCTACGAGCTGTATCCCATCCAGTTGCCGTCGCGCCTGCCGCGCCTGCACATCCCCCTGCGAGAGCCTGACCCCGACGTGGAGTTAGACCTGCAAGCCCTCTTCAGACAAAGCTACGACAATGGCGGCTACGCCGACCTTGTTGACTACCGGGAAACGCCGCCAGTGGCACTCTCATCGGAGGAAGCCGCCTGGCTGGATGGCTTCCTCAAGGGAAAGGGATTGCGGCCCTGACCATCCCGAGGGCATCACCTCAGGCCGTGATGCAGGGGGAGTGGCTGGTAGAGTGGAATAGTGGCAGCTTGGTGGGCCGAATTGCTCGCCTGCAGGCTGGGTTCTCGATCAGGGATGGAGATTGGGGTTATCAGTGGGCAGCCCCTCAGCACGGGCAATGTTCAGCAAACGGTCGTCGGCAGAGAGGAATGCTGAGAGCGCTGGTATCGAGATAGTAAAGCATCATCGGGCAGCACGCTCAGCAATGATGACTTCAGATAGAGGACCTCCATTTGCATACAGACGAGCCAGTTCAGCCCTACGAGCTTTGGAAACGATCTTGAGCTCAGGTGGTGGCTTCAGTCGTCTGACGAGTCCCGAAGCGATCAACACCTCCTTGGCCTGACGCAGATCGTCCTCGGTGTCCTGATGGTCAAGAATCTGAATCCGAACCCGCGCCCGCTCTGGCAGGGCAACAGGTGTCAGAAGGCGCAAAACACCGCCCTCATAGATGGCAGTAGCTTGGATGGCAGTAGCTTGTGTACTCATCATTCGACTCCTTACAACGCTCCCAGGCAAGAGGCAGAAACGTCAGCAGGTACATTGTACCACTATAGGAACAAACCTCCAATTCGCCCCAAGTGAGCAAGATGACTGACACGTTTGACCTGAGCGACCATCCGCACCGGCGCTACAACCCCTTGACCCGGGAGTGGATCCTGGTCTCGCCGCATCGGACGCAGCGCCCTTGGCTGGGACAGGTGGAGAAGTCACCGCCCGTGGAACTGCCGCGCCACGATCCGGGGTGCTATCTCTGCCCGGGGAACGTACGGGCCGGCGGGGTGCGCAACCCTGACTACACGAAGACCTTCGTCTTCGACAACGACTTCTCTGCCCTGCTACTGGACACGCCGGAGGGCGGTCTGGGCGAGCTTCTTACGGTGCAAAAGTGGGGCAGACTTTCCAGTCTGCCGCTTGAGCAGGCTAGAAAGCCTGCTCCACATGCCGTTTTGCACCGAGAACCAGACGAGCGGGGGCTGTTGATCGCCCGCAGCGAGCGAGGGCTCTGCCGCGTCATCTGCTTCTCGCCGCGCCACGACCTGACGCTGCCGGAGATGACGGTGGCAGACATCCGCATCGTGGTGGACCTGTGGGCGGAGCAGTTCGAGGAGTTGGGTGCGCGGTCGCAGATCAACTACGTGCAGCTTTTCGAGAACAAGGGGGCCATGATGGGGGCTAGCAACCCGCACCCGCACGGCCAGGTGTGGGCCAACGAGACGCTCCCCAACGAGCCAGCCAAGGAGCTAGCGGCGCAGACGGACTATTGGCAAGAACGTCACTCTTGCCTGCTCTGCGACGTCCTGGCGCTGGAGGAAACGCTAGGGGACCGTATCGTCTGCCAGAACGAGCACTTCGTGGCGTTGGTGCCCTTCTGGGCCACATGGCCCTTCGAGACGATGCTGCTGAGCCGCCGCCACGTGGGCTCGCTGCTGGAGTTGACCCAGGCAGAGCGGGATGGGCTGGCGGAGATCATCCAGCGGCTGACCACCAAGTACGACAACCTGTTCGAGGTCTCGTTCCCCTACTCCATGGGCTTCCACCAGCAGCCGACGGATGGTCGAGAGTACCCCGCCTGGCATCTCCATGCCCACTACTACCCCCCGCTGCTGCGCTCGGCCACGGTCCGCAAGTTCATGGTCGGCTACGAGATGCTGGCCGAACCACAACGGGACATCCCCGCCGAGGCCGCCGCCGCGCGACTACGCGAAGTGCCGGAAGTGCATTACAGGCGGCGGGGCGAAGCCGCGTGATCCTGCTACCGCACTTCTTCTTCCGCTAGCACTCTCCCCGCTCCAATGGCGGCATTCAGCGACTACGCTTTCTGCGGCGGACTTCTTCACTTTCTTCTTCACTACCGGACACCTTTGCCAGGACACGGATGAACACGGACGAACACGGATTTCTTTTCGGGATGCTCGCGGTACACCTGAATGGTGCCGAACTTCATACTCTCTGCAGGACGTCCTGGGAGCATTCCTCGAAGGGCAAATCGTTCACGTACTGCTCCAGGCCCAGCCCAACCTAGCTTTCGCTCCTATCTGGCACAGCATAGATCAAGGGCAAGCTGAGCAGGGTGGTCGCTCCCTTGACCAGCACGTTGGACAAAACAATGCTCCACACGACTGCAACGGGCAACACCCCACCGAACGCACCCCACGAAAAGACGACGCTATCAAGAGGTACGCTCACAGCATTGCTTGTCAGCACCCGCATCCACTGATAGCGGTGTGTCACGCGCTCAACCCACAGCCGGTAGACCTCAGTGTCAATCAGTTCCGCCGTCACCTCGGCGACTATGCTGGCGATCACGATCCGCCAGACGGGTGCCAACACAGCAGCGAACTCGGCTTGTGGCCCAACCGCTGGATCTCCTGGCAATCGTGAGACCAGCCAGAACAGAGCAGCCATCACCAGATTGATCACCGCTGCTGTGACAATCAGCACGCGTGCGCCCTTCGCTCCGACTGTCTTGTGCACCAGATCGCGCAAGGTGAACGTGATGGGGTACACGAACGTTCCGGCGTCCATTGACAAACCGAAGAACAGCACGATCTTGAGGCTGGCCACATCTGCCAACATCTGTGCTGCGATATAGGCAGATGAGACCACGATGACACGTATCATCTCAACTCCTTCGCACCGGAGGACCTTCGGCGGTGAGGTTGTGGCAATCTCATTTCCATCTCATTTCAGGGTGTGTCCTCTTCCCCTTCCTTCAATGAAGCACGCACCGGCGGAGGAGCCAATTCTATCCCCTGCGGTGGGAGGTTATCCGCCAACCAGTCCTCAAACCACTCCCCGTCCCATTGGATCAGCCGCACCAGGAAACTCCGCTTCTGAGTGAAGAACTTGTATATCTCTTGGTTCTGTTTGTGGACCTCGTGGATGGCGCCGTCCATGTCATTGTGAGTGAGCTCACCAGCCTTCCAGCGATGGAACTTCTCGTAGAGAGGCTCCAGCACCTGACGCCAGAGGCAATCGTGGTAGGCGTCAATGAGGGCCTGTTCCCACTGCCATTCGGGGGTCGTCTGGCGACGCTTCTTGCGGCTCATTCCCTGAATCCTCCTATTCACACCGCCGGACACTCTTGCCAGGACACGGATGAACACGGACGGACACGGATTCCCTTCTTTGTCCTTCGCCCATTCAAGGGCTCCAAGACGGCAGGCGACTACTCAGCTACAAAGGTACAACGCACTTGATCCACTCGATACTCGACCGTTTGCTTGACCGAATCGCGCTTCAGAATGGCCTGATTCCACAACCGAAGTGCGTTGCACCGTTGCAGGGGCGGGGTCCCGCCGCCGCCCGCGACCACTGCGGACTCCTTCCCCGCAACGGCCCTTGACCAGCCTAACAGAGTCTGCTATAATAGTCGCAGCAATGGAGAAGAACAAAGGATTGCCGAGTACTGACACAGCAGTCCTCGTGCCAACGCTTCATAACCCCAGGAGATGGCAAAGAGATTGTACATCAACGCCGTCTCCCTGACAAACGGGAGCGCTGCTTCACCTTCGACCGATTTCGAGTGCGTATGCGGGTGCGATGTTTTCGACTGGCCTTCCGGCATCGACACACAGAACGATGTCTGTCAGTACTTCGTGGAGAGCTTCATAGGCTTCTTGGAGGAGAAGGGAACGAGCATGAAGGCTGACTACTGCCCGCTACAGCAAGACGGCCGACGCAACCCTATCTTACCAGGAGCAGAATCATGGACCAAGCCCAACGAGATCGCAAGGCCTACGAACTGGCAAGAGCATACCTCTTGAGCTTTGATAGTGTCACGCCCGAAATCCTGGAGGCGCACCTCACCCCTGAGTGTGACCATCCGCCCGCCCTTGCCGATATCTATCATCGCCTGTTGATATCTGCCCAAAACAGGAGCATGATGTCTGGAGTGATCGGCAAGGCTATCGATGGCATTGACAGACTGGCACCGCTGCTGTGCGACTTCGACCCCAAGGCAGTCACTGCAAAGCACCACAACTGGGAAGCAGTACTCAACGACATTGTCGAGCGCCTCCGGCCCAGGGGGAGGATCAACCGCTCAAAGAGAGCCCTTTGGCCGCAGTTCTGCCGGACGATTGCCGCCGGTGCGCAGTTCCTCGCCCAGTTTGAAAGCGCGGGAGCATTCTACGAGTGGGTCGAGTTCTTTGACCAAGACGACCGCGCTCGTCCTGCGCTGCCGATGCTCTTGAGCTACGAGATTGACGGCATTGGTTTTACCCTGGCCTGCGACTTCCTCAAGGAGATCGGATACACCAGCTTCGGCAAGCCTGACGTACACCTGAGGAAGATCTTCGATGCCTTGCTGCTGAGTTCGAATGATCGCGAGTACGTGGTATTCAAAGCGATTGTCAGAGTGGCCGGCAATGTCGGCGTGACACCCTTCACTGCGGACAGGACCTTTTGGCTGACTGCCAGCGGGAAGTTCTTTCGCGCCGGCTTGCAGATCGATACTGAGAGAGACGCGTTCATCGCCTACGCGCTGGAACGACTAGATTGAGAACCTGGCACAAGGAGCGTACATGCCCACCAACAAGACCGAGATCGAAAAGCGTCTCTGGGGCGCGGCCGATGAGCTGCGGGCGAATTCGCGGCTCAGGTCCTCCGAATACTCCGCCCCCGTCCTGGGGCTGATCTTCCTGCGCTACGCCGACCACAAGTTCGCCCACGCTGAGCGGGAGATCGAGGCGAAACGGGCCGCGACAGCCACCGACCGCCGCCACCGCCCCATCACCAGGGACGACTACCACGCTTGCGGCGTTCTCTTCATCCCCCCTGAAGCCCGCTTTGAGCACCTGGTGCAGCTCCCCGAGGGCGAGAACATCGGCAGGGCCATCAACGATGCCATGAAGGCCATCGAGGCGGAGAACCCCGATCTCAGGGACGTGCTCCCCAAGACCTACAACCGCATGGACAATGCCACCCTGGTCTCGCTGCTCAGGATGTTCAGCTCTATCCGGATGGACCTGGAGGGCGACGTCTTCGGCAAGATCTACGAGTACTTCCTGGGCAAGTTCGCCATGAGCGAGGGGCAGCGAGGCGGCGAGTTCTTCACGCCCACGTCTCTCGTTAAGCTGATCGTGGAGATC
>CBDURC010000198.1:0-5740 GCA_965369635.1 uncultured Anaerolineales bacterium
GCGGGTGGTGGGCCAGCGGCCGTGTAGTATCACACACAGGGTGACGTGGTGGACACGTGTCCACGTAGCAGGAGATGCGCGGCGCTGCAACGCGGCAGCGAAGCGAGACTGAGAGAAGCTGGACATGTAATGGGGAAAGCCGCGCCGCATCGACTGATATTGGGTTTATCTGGTCCACCAGCGTCGACGCCCTCACCTGGACAGTCCTGATCGGGTTCGCAGGTTTGCGAACTGTGCGCTGACGTCGAACCAGATCTGCAAGCCGTCATCGCACTTCTGGACGTCGAACTGCCGGCCTCCCTTCTCATGCAGTCTCTGCCCGAGGGATCTGCGGCCCAGGTAGGTCAGCACGGCGTATTCGTCGGCGTTGCGCAAGACGAGGTAGGGCTGCTGCTCGCTGCCGTCGCCCGTGGATAGGATGCCCTCCACGAGGAGCAGCGCGATCCGGTGCTCGCGCTGCGCGGCCTCGTCTTGGCCCAGCTTCTCATAGACGATTGCCAGCAGACGGTAGTAGTCAGGATTGGCGATCCAATGCGGCTGGATGGACTCCAGGAAGCGCAGGGCTTCCGCTAGCTTGCCTTGCGCAAGAAGCTCGTGGGCAGGGCGAAGGGAGTTGGCGTAGGGTGCGTAGTTGGGGGAAGCGATCACCGCCTCGCGCAGCTGCAGGAAGTTCTCCGGCGATGCTTCACGAAGAAAGCGCACGAACGGGAGTCGAACAGATGTGTGCATGTCCGCACCTCGGCGAGAACCAGCGGGCCTGGTGGGGTAGCCGCTGCGCCGGTGGACTACCGCACTCGGGCTTGGGGTGACATCTACAGTGTAGCACAGGGTCGGAGTCAGAGCAAGTCCGCCGGAGGCTTCGCCACGCTCAAGCCTCCGGCTACGAGGTGTGGGCCCCGCTGGGACTGTGGGGATCGACTGGCGATCGCGGATTGGACGAGACGACGGTGCCTCGCGGCGGTTCTTGACTCCTCACCCTGTTTATGGTATATTTATCGTGTCATTGGCGTCTGGCATGGCCAACCCCGGCTGTGTCGGGCTGGTCGACGCCAGCTTCCCAGGCTGGACACTCGTTCCAGCCGCCATCTGCATCGTTTCGCTGTAGCGGCAGACGACATCGCACCCTTACATCCCTCCTGCCGCCCATGCTCCAACCTGCCATAGCTGTCCATCCCGCCGCCCCCAGAGGGCTGTACTATGGGGAGGGGAACACGTGCCAAACACCATGGGGCCCGCGAACATCGGGATTCGTGCCCGTCTCGCCGCCTGCGTGTGACTCCACCGCAGGGAGGGGAACACCTGCCAGAAACAACGCGGACCGCAATGCCAGGGCTTGACCGTCTCCACACCTTGAGTTCTGATTGCTGGATTTCTGCCCTTCTGCCGGAACCCAGCAACACCGGGGGGTAACAGGGGGCCGGGGCAGGCCGGCTCTGGCGCTGAGGGGAGAGATTGCTTCAGGGCCTCCGGCCCTTCGCAACAACAGACGTAGTGTCATCTCCGTCATGAGCGGCGCGGCAATGGCGTGCGGCGCTTTGCAATGACGGGAGAGTAGGAACATAACCATGCCTGACGACGAAATGCTCTACATCAACGGCATCGACGCCGAGACGGGCGACTACCTGGTCGATCCGATGACCATCGAGGAGGCCGCCAGCTACGCGCGGGGGGAGCCGCACGATTCGCCGCTGGCCCGGCTGTTCAGTTGGCTGACCCGCCAACTGAGGCGGCGCCATCTGGCCGAGGGGCTGTCCAAGGAGGAGTTGTCCGACGTGGGCTGGGCGGTGGTGTTCCACCGGGACGAGGGCGACGAGGTGAGGGAGGCCCTGGAGCCGCTGCTGGAGCAGCGCAAGAACCAGGTGGGCGAGGAGACGCTGGTCAAGACGCTGGAGTACGACGGCGCGCAGGACGCCCACGACTGGCTGCGGGATCACGGGGTGCTGCGCGGGGACATCGAGCCCTGGAACGTGCCCTACTACCTGCTGCTGGTGGGCAGCCCGCAGCGGATGCCCTTCCGCTTCGGCCGGCTCCTGCAGACGCAGTACGCGGTGGGCAGGATCCACTTCGACGATGCCGCGGGCTACGCTTGCTATGTGCAGAGCGTGCTGGACTATGAGACGGGCGCGGAGCCGCCCAACGCCAAGGAGGCGGTCTTCTTCGGCACCCGGCACACCTGGGACAAGGCCACACAACTGAGCGCCGACCTGCTGTTGGACCCGCTGGCCGATGGCCTGCCTCCCCAGGACGGCGACCCCGCCCTGCCCGCCGTGGCTGCCCTGAGGGGGTTCAGCAGCCGCAAGCTGCGGGCCGACGACGCCACGCGCGAGGCGCTGTGCGGCATCCTGGCCCCTCCCGCCGATAGCAAACCGCCGGCCTTCCTGTTCACCGCCACTCACGGCATGGGCTATCGGCGGCCCCACCCCAATCAGGCCGCGCTGCACGGCGCGCTGCTTTGCCAGGATTGGAGCGGCATCGGCTCCTGGCGCGCCGAGCACTGCTTCACGGCCCAGGACCTGCCGGCCAACGCCCGCGTCCATGGCCTGATCGCCTTCCTCTTCGCCTGCTACAGCGGCGGCACGCCCACCCACGATCAGTACATGCACCGGCCCGGGAGCCCACCGCCCCAGATCGCCAACAACGCCTTCTACGCCGCGCTGCCCAGGGCGTTGCTGGCCCATCCCGGTGGGGGCAGTCTGGCCTGCATCGGTCACCTGGAGCGGACCTGGTCCTCGTCCTTCGTCTTGCGGGGACGGCCGGCGCTGGGCCGGTTTTCCCATGCCCTGGCCCAGATCCTGGGTGGTCAGCCGGTGGGCTACGCCATGCAGGCTTTTGGGCGGGCCTTCAGCTTCCTGTCGGCCGATCTGACGGAGCTGCAGGCGCAGGCCCGGATCGGCACCGAGGTCCCGGACGAGAAGATGGCCAGGTACTGGAGCCAACGCAATGACGCAGGTGGCTATGTCATCCTGGGCGACCCGGCCGTGCGGTTGCGGGTGGATGAGTTGGTGCATCCGGAGAATCGGGCCATCGTGGTTGGCGACGGGATCCCGTAGGCGCGATCCCACGAGGTTGCCCGGGCAGGTGGCGTAGGGGCGTCCCTTGTGGGCGCCCTCGGGCAGTCACAAGGCCTGCCGCTACAGGCTGAAGAACTCACACGAAAGGAGCAAGTCCCATGGCAGACAAACAGGGAATACCGCTCACGAGCATCGACGGCTTCGACGCTGGGGCCGCCGAACGGCTGGTCACGCTGTGGATCACCACGGCGGAAGAGCTGGTGAGCGCCGCCAAGCAGGAGGGCGGGCTGGCAGGCCTGACCGAATTGCTGGAGATGCCGGAGGGCGACGTCACGGCGCTGGTGGATATGGCCGTGAACGCGCTGCCGCCGGAGGTCTCCTTCGCGCCCGGCGATCCCACTGGCTTCGCACTGGGGGCGCTGGACGAAGACGAGGGGGCGCACTCTGACGACGAACCGGTCTCTTTTGATGAACCGCCGCCGCCCTCCATCGATATGCGCCATGGCATGCCACCAGTGCGCGACCAGGGTGGCAGAGGCACCTGCGTGGCCCAGGCCTGCGTGGCCGTGCGGGAGTATCTGCTGGGCGAAGACAGCGCCAGCGGCGATCTGTCCGAGCAGTTCCTGTATTGGGCCTGCAAGCAGCGAGACGGGATCCCGGAGCTGTCGGGGACCTGGATCCGGGTGGGCATGGCGGCGCTGAAAGGGGATGGCGTGGGCACCGAGGCCACCTGGCGCTACAATCCCGTCGACGATCCGACCAACGAAGGCCAGGGTCCACCGCCCGCCGGCGCGCTGGCGGAAGCGCTGGAGTATCGCGTCAGCGACACGGAGAAGCTCCAGCCGCGCTGGCCGACCACTCTGAAGAAGGTGTTGGCCACGCCCAAGCCGGTGGCCTTCGCCGTGCCGGTCTACAACTACTGGTTCGGCGAGCCCGTGCGCAGCAGCGGCGACATCCGGCTGCCCCTGTCGTCGGACAGCGTGGCGGGCGGGCACGCTATGTGCATGGTGGGCTACGAGGATGACGCCGATGTGCCCGGCGGCGGCTACTTCATCATCCGCAACAGTTGGGGGACGGATAGCTGGGGCAAGGACAACGTGGTGCAAGCGGGCCATGGACGGCTGCCCTATGCCTACATGACCGGCTACGGCAAATCGGCCTACACGGCCAGCGCTGAGCCCCAGCCTGACGGCGACTACGGCTCCTTCCTCGATTGGCTGCGGAAGATATGGAAGAGGATCTTCGGATAGGGGCAGAGGGTGGAGATGACCTATGCACGCGATCGCGCCTGATCCGATCACCGTCGACGTGCGTGGCCAGGGCGAGGGGCAGCCCTGCCAGACGTCGCTGACGATGCCCGACGGCAGCACGCCGGCCCGGGGCAGCCTGGACCTCAGTGCACTGCAACGACGGCTGCAACAACTGGAACAACTGTGGCTCTCCGGCCGGCCGGAGGAGTACGGGCAGGTTCTGTTCGAGCAGCTCTTCGCGGGAGCTCTCGGCTATGGCTACATGCAGGCCATAGGAGAGGCCGGGGAGCGCTCCGTTCGCCTGCGCCTGGCTCTGCATGAGCCGCCGGCGACGCTGCACACCGTGCCCTGGGAACGGCTGTATCATCCCCACCACGGGCGCTGGGTTCCCCTGGCCGCCGCGCCCAACGTGCTCCTGTCCCGCTACCTGAGCAGGGGCGCGCCCTGGGCGCTGCCGCTGCCGGTGGGTCCGCTGCGGACGCTGGTGGTCATCTCCAACCCATATCCGCCCGGCCATCGGCTGCACTTCGACGCGCAGCACGAGCGAGATGCCATCTGGGGCGTCTTCGGCCAGTTCCCCGACAAGATCGATCCCCACCTCCTGGAAGGCCCGATCACGCTGGACAGAATCGCCCGCAAGCTGGACGAAGGTGACGGCTTCGACATCCTGCACTACACCGGCCATGGCCTGTGGGATCGCCAGGAGCAGGAGTCTGCCCTCATTCTCGAGGAGCACGGGCCGGAGGAGCGGGGGGAGGCCGGTCTCCAGCCGGCGGAGGTCAAGGCCAGCGACTTGCTGGCGCGGCTGGAGCTGGTGGGGCGCTTGCCGCATCTGATCATGCTCGCCGCCTGCCACAGCGCCCATCAGGCCACCGCCGAGGGTCTGGTGGGGCTGGGACCTCGCCTGGTCGGCGCCGGTTGTCCGGCGGTGGTCTGCATGCAGGACCGGGTGGACCTGGAGGTGGCGCGCCAGTTCGGCGAGCAATTCTACGGCCAACTCCTGGAGCATGGAGTCGTCGATTTCGCGGTCAACCGCGCCCGGGCCACGCTCCATGAGCGCTGGGACTGGCAGTGGTCCGTGCCGGTGCTGTTCATGCGGCTGGCCGACGGACAGTTGTTCTTGCCGCAGGAACGGTTCCGCCCTGCCCGGCCAGCACCCTACAAGTTCCTGGCGTCGTACGGCCGGGAGGACCACGAGCTGTTCAAGGGCCGTGACGAGCTGATCGGCAAGATCTGCCGCAACGTGGATGAGCACCAGGTCACTGTGGTCTACGGCGAGCCGGGCGTGGGGCTGACCTCGCTGCTGGAAGCGGGCGTCCGCCCCTTGCTGCAGGCGGCGAACGACCTGGTGGTCAGCGTGTCTGAATATGACGACTTGGCCAGCGAGGTGCGGGTGCAGCTGCAGGTGGAGGACCGCTCCCTGCAGTTGCAGGTGCGAGGCGACGCGCCGCTGCCGGACGTGCTGCGGGCGGTGGCCGT
>CBDURC010000199.1:0-5672 GCA_965369635.1 uncultured Anaerolineales bacterium
TTCATCGGTTTCATCGGCTGACCCGGCTGACTTGCGTCATCGCATCGAACACGTGCAACTCTTGCAGCCCGACGATGTCCCCCGCCTGGCGCGGTGGCGGATCGTCGCCTCCATGCAACCCGTCCACTGCACCTCTGACATGGCAATGGCCGATCGGCATTGGGGCGAGCCGCGCTGCGCGGGTGCCTACGCCTGGCGCAGCCTGCTCGACGCTGGTGTGCGGCTGGCTTTCGGCTCCGACGCGCCAGTGGAAGCCCTGGACGTGCTGGCTGGCATCCACGCCGCCGTGACCCGTCGCCAGGCCGATGGTTCCCCAGGCCATGAAGGATGGCATCCGGAGCAGCGGCTGAGCGTGGCCGAGGCGGTGCATGGCTACACGCTGGGCGCGGCCTATGCCGCCGGTGAGGAATGCTGGCGCGGCAGCATCACTCAGGGCAAGCTGGCCGACCTGGTCGTACTCTCTGAGGACATCTTTGCCTGCGATCCGATGGACATCCTCTCGACCTGCGTGGACTTGACCATCTTCGACGGACGGGTGGTCTATACCCGCACGTGAGAAACTCGAGATGATGTCTCTTACTCTTAGCGGACGCGGATTCGATCTGTGTGTTGTCCGTGTCTGTCCGTGGCCATCTGCGTCTTACTCTGTGAGCCGCAGGCCGAATAGCAGATTCTCCACTGGCTCGGCGATGAACCCTTCCCACAACCGGGTGCGGCGAGCGTCCAGCAACTCGAACCCCAGCGAACGGTAGAGGTGCACGGCCACACGGTTCAGCGCCGTCGTCTCCAGGTGTACTCCTGTCACCGTTTCCTCCCGCAGTTGCGCCAGATAGAAGGACATCAGTCGTCTGCCCAGGCCGCGGCCGCGCCAATCGGCGGCCACGTTGATGTGCAAATGCGCAGGGTAGAGTGTGTGGTCAGCCTGTGGAAACTCGCTCCGCAACGAGGCCAAGGCCAGCCGTATGATGTAGTGGTACGTCCTGCGGCCCATGTGGTAGCGGCCACGCAGCAAATGCAACAGCACGTGGGGCAGGATACGGCGCAGCAGGAAAAGCCGGTGTCGAGCCGTATCCGGACAGCCGATGAGGTAGCCCACCACCTGGCCATCTGCCTCGGCTACCCAGGCATAGGTCGGCTCGTGGTCGGTGTAGTAGGCCACGAACAGGTCGAGGAAGTGCCGCCGGTCGTCCAGATATGTCTCGATGGGCTGACCGAAGAAGGCAGTATCGCCGGCGATGTGATGCACAGCCCCCCGATCAGCCAGTTGGTAGTGCCGGATCACCGTGGCCTCATTCAACGATCTCCAACGATCTCGATCTGCTCCGGTTCGCTGATGATGATCTCCGGCGCGCCTTCGTACTCCTCCACCACACCGGTAGCCCGCACGCGGCGTTGGAGGAACATCTCATCTGGCGGAACGGGGAATTTCGCCGCATCGTCGGAGAAGATGACCAGCGTCAGTGTGTGGCGGTAGTCGGGGTCGAAGTTGAGGAAGGTCACCTTGCCCGTGTTCTTGGTGCGTACGATCGTGCCCTCAACCGCGATCTGTTGGCCATAGTATTGCGCCGCGTCCCGCCAGTCCACGATTCCCTGGACTGGCTGGGCAGGCGTCGCCGTCGGCAGCAGTTCCGCCTCTGCGCCGATCACCTCGATCTGCGATGGTTCGCGGACGATGATCTCTGGTGCACCCTCGTACTCGATGATCTCGCCCTTCACGCGCAGCGTTTGTCCGTGGTAGATCTCCGCTGGCGGGCCAGGGAACTTGGCTGCATCGTCGGGAAAGATGACGATCTTGAAATCGTGTCTGTAGTCGCGGCTGAAGTTGAGGTAGATCACGCTGCCCTTGTGCTCGGCAACGATGATGGTGCCCTCCACTGTGGCCTCCTGGCCGATGTGTTGCCCAGCGTCCTGCCAGCTCACCACCTGCTCGACAGGCGGAGCGGAAGTTGCTATTGCCACTGGCGGTTCCACCTCCCCCTCTGGCACGGCCGGAGTCGTGGACTTTGCCTCTGGTGTGGGCGCAGGGGGCAAGGGAGAAGGAGAGGGAGAGGGAACCAGGGTCGGTGTGGGAGCGGTGCGTGGCGTCGGGGTCGCCGTCGGGGTGGCAGTTAGCGGGCGGCGGGTGGCAGTTGCCGAAGGCATGGTCGTCGGAGGTTGGGCGATGACGATGGGCGTGGCCGTGATTCTCCCCTGGCATCCGCTCAGAACGAGCAAGCTCAGCAGCGCGGAACTCAGCAAACGGTGGCAGCGCGTCGTCGCGAATCTGAAGAAGCTGCTCATGTCGTCACCTTCCGTGCGTTTGCGCACAGGGGATGCGTCCTCTCGATTTGACCAACGGCGCAAAAGCGGGTATGATAAAGCCACTTCGGGGGTGGTTGAGTCCCGGTGGGCTCCGCGGTCTTCAAAACCGTTGGGGGGTGCTGCGAAAGTGGCCCTGGTGGGTTCGACTCCCATCCATCCCCGCTTCCATCCCCGCTCCAGTGGGCGCCCGGTGAGCCGATCCGATCCTTTTCCTGGGCCCCGCTTTGCTCGCGGAGTTGGCCTATCCCCATCTTACCACATTTCTGTTCATCGAGCAATACTCCCAGCGAGAACAAGGAGACGGAGCAGTGGCCGACGCTGAGATGCGACAATTGCTAGAGGAGACCCACACGATCGCTGTGGTCGGCCTTTCGCCCAAGCTGGAGCGGCCCAGCAACGGCGTGGCCCGCTATCTCATCGCCCAAGGCTACACGGTCATCCCCGTCAATCCCACCGTGGACGAGGTACTGGGTCTGAAGAGCTACCCCGACCTCAAATCCATTCCCGATCCTGTGGACGTGGTGGACATCTTTCGCCGCTCCGAGCACGTGCCGCCCATCGTGGAACAGGCCATCGAGATCGGGGCCAAGGTTGTGTGGATGCAGTTGGGCGTCATGCACGCGCAGGCGGCAAAGCGAGCCGAGGCCGCCGGACTGACCGTGGTCATGAACCGCTGCGTGTCTATCGAACACCAGCGGTTGGGCATCGCCCCCATAGACAGCGAAGCTGGACGCTAGCGATTCTGCTCGTAGTGACGACTTCAGCCGTTCAAATGGGGCGAAAGTGACTGAAGTCGCCACTACGAACCCCGCATCCAAAGGTTCGCCGCGATCATGCCCTGGATGTAGCGTACTCCAAGATTCGCCAAACTCCAGAGCGAAGAACAAAGACCGTCGAGGAGAAACGAGGAGAGACCGTAAAGTTGTGCGCTCCGTGCGACGTGGGAGTGAAAGGCAACACGCTATCCGCACACCGAGGTGAATCATGACAAGCGAGAGAAGCCAACTAGATGCCCAGCACGAGGTGGAACAGATCATCAAAACAGCTCGCACGCTGGGAGTCGAGGTGGATGAGACCGACGTCGCTCAGTGGCTGGCGGCGATGGCTGCGTCTGGCGCAATGGACTGGGAGGTAGACGAAGAGGCTGGCATCTACGGGCATGAGATCTCGCTGCTCGATTTCGACAAGGCCACGCTCGACCGCTACCGCCACATGGCTGACGTCGTCCAGTTGCCCGATCTGCCTAACGTGGAGACTGCCATTAGCCTGGCTGGCAGCGCGGCCCAGGGCGTGATCCAGCGCTACCCCGGCGATGCCGACTACTTCGAGCGTGTCAACATTAAGGCGGAGACGCGCGATGAGGCCTGTCGCATCCTGGCCGACCTGATGCGCGACAAAGCGTTGGACAAACTCGAAGGCCCCAACTATCAATTGATCGAGGTCAGGTTCGGCACCTGGAAGGCTGAGGTCGTCAAAGATGGCAAGCGCATCAAGTCTGAATCGTCCATCACCTGGACCCCCGACGAAGTGCAGGCAGGCAAGATGCAAGTGTTCCGCGCCTCGGGCGAACCGTGGGAGGTAGGATGGGATTACGGCTGCCTTGACCCCGGCTGGTGCAAGATGGACTGGGTCATCGCCGAACCGGAACGGGGACGCGTCGTCAACGCCAGCAACATGCTCGACGTGACCTGGGAAGCGCCCGATGGCTCGATCATACCATTGGACGGCTTCATTGACCCCTACTTCCAGGAAGTCTATCTGGAAGCGGAGTCGCTGCCGCTGTTCACCAAACTGGTGCAGCAGGTCTCACCCCGGGCGCTTGATGAGTACGTGCAGCAGATCAGCGGTGAGGTCTACAAGTACACCCACAACCCCATCAACTACGGCAAGACAGCCAAACGGTTGTACAATATCTTCCGGCTGACTGGCCGCCACCAACCCGCTGCACTGATCCGCGAGCTGTTTGACGAGCCTGCCGCACTGCTCTACCAGGTTTGGTCACTGCTGGATACGATAGACGACGCGGGGCAGCCCGACTCAACGATCGATCGAGAGACGCTGGTGCAGCAGACCGGCGAACTGATCCGAAACGTGGTTGCATGCTGCGAGGGCCCACATGAGACGGACATCGTGATGGCGCTGATCCGCCTGCGCGATGACATCACCGGCTGGTCAGATCTGGGCGATGAGCGGGACGCGTTGATCGGGGATTCACGGGCCAAGCTAGAGCAGTTGGTCAACGAGTTCTTCAAGGCCAAACTGTTGGGCATCCCTGAGGTGGAGGAGTTTCTGGACACGGTGGAACAGCACGCATAGCAGCGTTAGCTCTGCAGTCTGTCCAGTGGAATAGGGCAAAGTCCCTCCTGGGACCAGCCGAACTGGACCAGCCGAACTCTCCCTCGTCGGCCATCAACTATTCGCCAGGAGCCACCGTTCGACCTGCGCCCGGGTGGGGATGCCTCGCGTGCCAACCTGCTCCACCGAAAAGGAAGCTACAATGTTGGCGAAACGGGCGGCCCGCAGCGGATCGCCGGTCTCATCGAGACGGATCAGGAAAGCAGCCGTGAAGACGTCACCTGCGCCGGTGGGGTCCACCTCGTGGGTGATACGCGGAGACACCTCGTATCTCTCGCCCTCGACAAACACCGTTGCCCCTTTCCAACCGGCGGTGAGGACGACGATCCTGCACAGCCGGACGTACTCTTGCAGTTGCAGCAAGTCACCTCCCATGTCCTCCTCGCTCAGCACCAGCACATCGGCGGAGGGAAGCAGGTGCACGGCGCTATCCCATGGACGGGAGCTCACCCGTCCGGCGTCGTCCCACTGCCGCATCCATCCTTGCGGCGTTACACCGACCATCCCATCAAAGCAGGTGACCATGTCTGGCTCTATCTCCTGCGCCAGCGGCCCCAGCAGCACGACGGGAATCCGCTGCCAGTCTCTCGGCACGTCGGCACGACGCAGTGATCCAGCCACCGCGTGGATGACTTGCTGCCGGCCCTGGGGACCGTACACGTTTTCGAAGGTCGTGGTCACAGGAGAAGGGAGACACAGGACTTCGATGCCAGGCAATAACTCCGCCAGCGGCAGATCTGGCGCCGCACGGGTGAGCACTGCCGGCCGTCGGTCCAGGCGGGCAGCGGTGATCGCCGCGTAGGTGACGGTGCCGCCGATGCGGTAGCCGTCGGGGTGCACATCTTTGGTCGCGTGGCCTACGGCCAGGAAGTCAGGAGGCACTATGGGTTCCTCTTCATTCTATCATGCACAGGCTATCATGCACAGGCGATAATCCAACCAACCTGCCACGTTTGACCGAAGACGACATCCGCCGCTTGGCAACGGCTCAAGGCCGGGCAAAGACTTGGCCGCGG
>CBDURC010000200.1:0-5658 GCA_965369635.1 uncultured Anaerolineales bacterium
GTTCACCAGATAGTCGGGCATAGCGATGCCACCGGAGGAGCGTCCATTGTACATGCTGATACCGAAGCCAGCGGCCTTGCCTCTGTTGGCCTGGCGGTTCAACCAGGAATCGATCATGGACCAGTCGTAATCTCTCGGAGTGGTGCTCTCCACCTGGTTCCAGTTGAAGGTATAGTACCCGCCCGTGAGGTAGTATGGCTGCGGGTTCTCGCTGTACCAATCGGCGGCCATGTAGATGCCTGGTCTGCTGGCAGGGGGCACTGCGGCCAGTGCCGCTCCTCGCGGCTGCTGCCCGGTGTTCGGCGCGGCCTCCAGCGTGCCAGTCCACACAGCCGCGCCCACCACGGTGCCCAAGACAAAGCAAACGATGATAACCAACCGAGAAGCAGAGACTTTACCAGACCCGCTCATGTGACTTCCTCCCGAGTGCTGTTCCAGATGCAACGATCCCACCTTTGGTCGCCGCCATCCTCGGTGATGTAGAGACCGCCGTAGCCGCCAGCAGCGAGAACGATGCCATCCAGGTAGTAGCTGGGAGACATGGCCACAGTGGTCGCCGCTCCGGGATTGCAGAGCACCTCCTCGGCCACGCGATGCCAGCTTGCGCCCCAGTCGGTGGTGCGGAAGATCCCGCCCCAGGTGCCGACGAAGGCGGTGCCGTCGCTGGGCCAGTGGCTGGAGATGTCCACGTCTTTGATCGAGCTGTTGTATGTAGTGTTGATCCCTTCCCCGCTCAACGTCCAGGTCTGGCCGCCATCATCGGAGCGGAAGAGCCCTTTCCCGAAGCGGTCGCTGCGGCCGGAAAGCTCCTGGCCGCCGCCAGCGAAGACCAGGCCGTCGGTACCGTATTCGGGCGAGAGGGCGATGGCCGGCGCTGTACCGCCGCGAGGGCCGCCGCTGCGCCAGTCGCCTAGCCAGGACGCCGCCTTCGAGCTTCGTGCTTCCAGCGCTTGGCTCCCAGTACCCAGGCCGAGGCCAACAGGCATCAGAGCCAGGGCGAGGTTAGGCAGAAGTCGCTTCTTCATCTTTTTTGACCACTCCTTGATTCGAAACTCGGAATCTCGATAGACGCACGAATGTCCATCATATGATGACGGACGAGAAGCCAGGAAGGCGCGTGCTTGTTAATGTGCGTATCGTTGTTCTCCACAACTGGCAGATACAGGTGGGTCAATTCCGGCACCAACGAAAGGAAGACGGGAACGGTGAGCGGGGTTCCCTGAGCGTCCGGTGTGGAGCTGCTGATGCGCAGGCTGCCTTCGTAGACACCATAGCTCAGTCCGCTTGTGGAGACCAGCACGTTGAGCTTGTCAGGATCGTCGTAGGTGATGCTGCCGCTGAGGGGTGGCAGGAGGTTGAGCCAGCTTTCTCCGGTGAGTTCCTCCGCCTGCCACTGCAATGGCTGATAGCTTTGGTTGCTCAGCCATACCCGTTGCGCTGTGGGAGCGTGGTAGCTGTCACCGAGGAAAAGCAGTTGCTCAGGCTCGACGGCAAGCATCGGTGGCAAGGCCCATCGCACGGCTTCGTGGGCGTTGACTCGTCCATGCCCCAGGTAACTGTTGCGTTCGCCCACATAGTCAAACTGCCCCACCTTGTCCGCTGTCTGCCGCAGGATGTCGGCGACGTCATCCTGGGTCAGCGCGGGGTTCACGCTACAGATCAGCGCCGCAGTGCCGGCCACGTGGGGAGCAGCCATTGAGGTGCCGTGTTCCCAGTCGTAGCCGCCGGGCCAGGTGCTCCAAACCTGATCCGTCGACGTGCCGCCGGGCGCGGCCAGGTCCACCTCTGGCCCCCAGTTGGAGTAGGAGGGCCACCAGTCGTAGTGATCGGTGGCAGCGACAGCCAGCACCTCCGCGTAGCGAGCCGGGTATGTTATGCCGCTCTGACCCTGGTTGCCCGTCGAGGCGACCAGCAGCGCGCCGGCATCATGCGCATTGTGTATCGCTTGTTCCATGATGTCCGAGTGGGCATGTCCCCCCAGGCTGAGGTTGATGACGGCCACGCCATTGGCGGCGGCGTACTGGATCGCCGCCGAGATGTTGGCGTAGGTACCCGCACCACGGTCGTCTAGCACCTTCAGAGGCATGATGCTGACGCCCGGTGCCACTCCTGCAACGCCCAGAGCGTTGTTCAGTTGGGCGCCGAGGATACCCGTCACGTGGGTGCCGTGGCCGTAGTCGTCGTCTGGATCAGCGTCGTTGTTGACGAAATCATATCCGGCCAACAGGCTGGCACCGAGGTCAGGGTGCCCTGTGTCCACGCCGGAGTCGAGCACGGCAACGATGACCTCCGCTTTGCCTGTAGTCAGCGTCCACGCTGGAGGTGCTTCGATGCGGCGCATATTCCACTGCTTGAGCCAGTGCGTGTCGTTGGGGTTCAGGCTATCGCCATCGGCCGCGTGGGCCAGGTAGTTGGGTTCGGCGAGGGCGATGAGCGGATGCTGACGCAGCTTCTCGATGTGTCTCCGCTCCTCGCCAGAAGGCACTTTCAGCCGGGCCACACGCAGAGAGGCGATGTCCTGCAAGACTGTCAGACCCTGCGCCATGACAGCGGTGCGGGCGGCTGCTGCTGTCACCCCATCCCGCCACTGGACGAGGATCTCGCCGCGGACGTAGGGGGCGGCAGGGTCCAGGGGAGACCGCGATGATGCATCCAGCCCGGCGGGGGCGGCAGGGGCCAGGATCAGCAGGCAGAGCAGCAACAAGGAGATTGCCACATGGGTTGTCTTGGACATGCAAACTCCTCCCGAGTGGTGTGGACATTATACCTTCGATCAGTGGTTTAGGCAAGCGAGAGAGAATGTGATATAATCGCCGCGTTGTGTTAACCGGACTTGTGGAGGTCTCACTTGTCTTCTGAGAATCCTGTGGACTCTCGCCTGGCTGCTCTGGTTTCCCCCGACTCGGAGCGCCATCCCGCTCCCGCGGAAAGTGCACTCTCGGCGCGGCGCTGGCTGAACCGGCTGTTGGTGGCCTTAGCCCTGGCTGTCATCTTCGTGATGCTGTTGCTGCCCCACGGGGAGGTGATGGAGCGGTTGGACCATCTGGGACGGGCCGTGTGCGGGCAATTGGTCGAGCACAGCTTCTTCTGCGGCCAACGGCGGCTCCCCCTCTGCGCTCGCTGCACGGGCACCTACCTGGGCGTCCTTGTCACCTACGTGATGCTGGGTATCATGGGGCGGGGGCGGGCGAACGAGTTGCCTCCACTGAGAATCTTGCTGGTTCTCTTTCTCTTCATCGCTCTCTGGGGCCTGGATGGTCTGAATTCCTACTTTACGCTGCTTACTGGGTCTCCGCTTCTCTACGAACCGAGCAATCTCCTGCGGCTCATCAGCGGTTTGTTGCAGGGCCTGGCCCTCATGGTCATCGTGAGACCGATTGTCGCTTTCACGCTGTGGGCGCAGAGTCGGGATGAGCAGGTGGTGCGCGGCTACGGGGAGTTGGGCTTATTGATGGCTGCGCTGGCGGTGGTGGGGATTGTGGCACAAAGTGAGGCCGGCTGGCTCTACTATCCACTGGCGCTGTCCAGTGTGGGTGGGGAGCTACTGATTCTGAGCCTGGTGAACACGTTGATCGCTACCGTCTTGCTGCGGCGAGAGGGAACGGCTGCGAACTGGCGTCAGGCAACGCCGTTGTGGCTGTTGGGACTGGCCGCCGCGTTGGTCGAGGTCAACCTGATCAACCTGGGCAGGGAAGCCCTCAACCGGCTGCTTGGCTTGCCCTTGTGACAAGTGATGCGTGAACCGTGACCCAACTGCCACGCCGATCTCTCATGCCTCACCTAACCTGCATCACGTCTCGCTCTGCCCACTGCTCTGTCTACTTGTCTTGCAGGAAGTCGCTTCTTCGTCAACCGCGCTTGACCACATGCACTTGCCGCAGGCCGCAACCTTTGGTATAATGTTCTTGCTGGACAGGGCCTTCGCTTGCCAGTCGTGATGGCTGGGAGGCGATCTTGGCCTTCTCACATTTCTCAATGGAAAGGAGTAGTAACCATGGACATTGGAAAGGCATTCACGTTCATCTTCGAGGACCCTGACTGGCTGAAGAAGGTTGCCATCGGCACGGGCCTGACGCTGCTGGGCATCATCTTCTCCATCCTGCTGATCGGCTTGATCCCACTGATCATCGTCACCGGTTACACTGTGGTGTTGATCAAGAATGTCATGGACGGCGTGGAGCAGCCGCTGCCCGAATGGGAGGATTGGGGAGACCTGTTCATGCGTGGCCTCAAGCTCTTCGTGATCTTGCTGATCTGGGCGATTCCCTTGATCATCGTCAGTGTGGGTTCCAGCGTACCTGCAGTGCTGTCAGAGAACTCTGACATTCAGGGACTCTGGATAACCATTTCTGTCTTCTGCAGTTGTCTGACCTTCATCCTGGGCATTGCTATCGCCTTGATCGAGCCGGTCATCACCTTCCGCTTCGCTCGCACCGGCGAGTTCGCCTCGGGCTTCGAGTTTGGCAAGATCTTTCGGCTCCTCGGCGACAACATCGCCAACATCATCATCACCCTGATCGTTGCCTCCGTGGCTGGGCTCGTTCTGGTGATTCTGGGTGGCATCGTGGGCACGATTCTGTTGGTGATTGGTCTTTTCGTCACCTTCCCGGCCGCGGTGTTCCTGGCCGCGTTGGTGGAAGCGCATCTGTTCGGTCAGGTAGGCCGCGAGGCGGAAGCCAAGTCAGTGACGGCGCTCTGAAACCGAAGAGAGGATTGTCTCTGCACTCCGGGCGATTGTCAGAACCGGCGTGAAACGCGAAACGTGAAACGTAGGGTGAGAATTCACGTCCTACGCTTCACGTGTCACGTCCCCGTACATCTGGTATTACAACGAAGGTGCAGCAGAATGATCGAGGCCATTAGCAGCGTTGCCTCCGCCTTTGGTCTTTCCGCGTCCGCAGGACTCAACGCCTACCTGCCGCTGCTGATCGTCGGCCTGATGGCTCGTTTCACCGACCTGATCACGCTGCAGGAGCCGTGGAGCGCTCTGGAGAATGCGTGGGTGCTGGGTGTCTTGGCCGTGCTGCTGGCCATCGAAGTGACGGTGGACAAGTTCCCCATCGTGGACAGCATCAACGACACCATCCAAACCTTCGTGCGGCCTGTAGCGGGGGCCGTCCTCTTCGCCGCCAGCGGCAACGTGATCAGCGATGTCCATCCTGCGCTGGCCATGAGCTGCGGGCTATTGGTGGCGGGGGGCGTGCATGTGGCGAAGTCCACGGCGCGTCCCTTCGTTACCGGCGCCAGCATCGGTGCAGGCAACCCTGTGGTCAGCGTGGCTGAGGACCTGGTATCCGCCACCACCAGCGTGCTTTCCATCGTCGTGCCCATCCTGGCAGCCATCGTGCTGCTCTTCCTGCTGGCGGTGCTGTTCTGGTGGATCTGGCGGCGTGCCTGGCCATAGCTACTGACGTGAAAGGCAAAACGTGAAACGTGAGGCTAGATTACGTTTCACGTTTCGCGTTTCACGTCCTCGCAGTACTGCACATTGGTGGGAGATTCTGCTCCATTTGCAGGTTCTGCAGTAGGAAGGACACTAGCGTGATCGAGGGGGCGATTTCGGTCTCCTGTACCCAGATCAGGGACCATCGCTGGGAGACCGTTGAGCGGACGGTCATTGAGGAGACCCCGCTTGCCATCTATGTCAACGGCCGCGAG
>CBDURC010000201.1:0-5653 GCA_965369635.1 uncultured Anaerolineales bacterium
AGCCGATTGAGCGGATTCTTGCCCACTTCTATCCGCTTCATCGGCTTCATCGGCTCCATCGGCTGATAGCTTTTGACTTCCTTCAGCAGAGTCGTTCTACATCCTCTGTCATGCTCCTGCCATCCCCCTCTGCACCGGATGGCCTTGCAGAGCTTCCACCTTGGCCAGGAACTCATTTGTGACGGGCTTGCTGCGCCGCTCTCCATAATCGTACATCACCTGCACACTGCGCCCCTCGGCCACCAGGCGACCGCTGGCCTGATCCCGCATCTCGTACTCGAAGACGAAGCTCTTGCGTCCCACCGAGGAGACGCGAATGCCCACCAGCAGCGTCTCACCCATGTACGCGGGCGAACGGTAGCTGCAGGTCACCTCGGCAAGGATGAAATCGAAGTTGGTGAAATCGAAGGGTTGCACATCCGTTACTGCCCGATGGTAGGCCACGCGAGCCATCTCGAAGTAGGTGAGGTAGACGGCGTTGTTGACGTGCCCCATGGCGTCGAGGTCGCGGAAGCGCACCACGATGGGCACGACCACGGGAAAGGCAGATAGGGTGTTGTCGGTTTCAGGGTTCATAGGAGCTCCTGGTGAATGACAGGCAAAGTTATGGCGCATTGTATCGCCAAAGCGGGGCGGTGTCAAGGTTTAGAGATCACTTGGCGGGAGCTTGGTCCCTTGCGCAGTCAATCGCTGCGCAAACCCCTTCAGTTGTATTCTTGACATCCAAGAGGAGTTGTGCAATAATTTGTTGTGCAAATTTCCCTGCCGGAGGGCCTGACGAAAGCCGCTTCCTCGCCGCCCAGGTCAGGCGTATCCTCATATTGACCCACAAGGAGGTGGACCGATGAAAAGCACGATGTCGTTGCGCCGCCGTGTGTTGCCGTTGGTCTTGACCACATTGATCCTCTTGAGCCAGCCGGGGCTGGTGTCCCACCCAGCACCTTGCACTACGAGTTGAACAAGGTGAAGGAGTCTCTGCCGGAAGTATTGAGCGATCGAACCCCGGGACCCAAGCCACAGAAGAAGCTGGCAGAAGAAGCGGGGGAAGCTTCTCCATCTGAAGAAGGGCCTGATGCTTGTCCAGAGTGTGGCGGAAAAGTCACCAAGATTGAACGCCTGACCCAGCGAGTGGGACGACGTGCTGAAGCAACCTTGGCCCGGCTGAGTGAATGTCGGCAAGCCGTAGCCCGCTTTCTGCTGTATGACGAGACCTATCCCAAGATGCAGAGGCGGGTCTACAGCCTGGGCGTGGCGATTTGCGAGCATGGCCTGATTCGCAGTGTACATTGCATCGTCCAAAAGGCCAAGGACATCCCGACCTGTACCTGAGTGTTGCCAGTCCCTTTTCGCTGGTGTTTCCTTGATGGAGAACTTTGATGTCAAAACACGTGGCCCTAACGAAGGTACCAGCGCCATGCAGCGGGCCAGGATCAACCTGGACGACTTCGGCGCTGCGGATTTCTTCTCCGCTGTTGGCCTACCGAAGCCACAAATATCTCTGGCCTGTATCACAGACCAGGGAACCGTCCCCGAAAGTGTCACACACGGGTTTGCACGGAACATGCACCTAAAGCCGTGTCATCACGCTGCGTATCTGTGACGCCAGCCGTCCGTCAGTTGATGCTCGCGGCCGGATCTGGTGGAGGCGGCGAGTGAGTGGGTGAGCCAGAGGCAGCGTGGCGGCGTATATCATAAGTAGAGGGATCTGATGCGACGCATCCACGGTCAGGTCCACCATCGCGCAGGCCACAGTCAATGACGAGAGGAGTAGCTCGATGAGACACCTTCCATTGCAGTTCCGCCGTCCGTTGACACTGCTTCTGCTGGCCTCGATCCTCGTGGGTCACTTGGGATCCCCGCTGGCAGCAGCGCCCGTTTCGATTTCCTCGGTTGCATTCCCCGAGCCGCCACGGTCGTCGAGCAGTGGCGGTTCCCTGTTTCTGCCCCTGGTGGTGGGTGGGCCAGGCGGGGCACGGGCTGCCTCTCCCGTGGATGACACACTGGAAGCGAGTCCGGCCGGGGGGACGCCGCGCCTGAAGCTCAGCAAACGCGCCCAACCCGCGGTGGCGGTGCCCGGAGGGATGCTGACCTACGTCGTTGAGGTCGTGAATGCGGGCGAGGCTGCGGTCAAGGATCTGCTGCTGAGCGACGATCTGTCTGGGGGACTGGCGGTCGTAGAGGGCAGCGTCCAAGGCTTCGCCTACGATGAGCGCGCGCATCGCCTCACCTGGATTGTCTCCGAGTTGACGGGGGGAGAGCGGCTGGAGGGTCGTTTCCAGGTGCGGGTGCAGGGCTTCCAGCCCGGCGAGGTGATCCTCAACAGCGTTGAGGCCACTGCCGGCGAGCCAAAGGAAGTGCAGCGAGCCAGGGTGGAAACGCTGGTGGTGCAAACGATGGCCGAGACAGTCTGGGTCACGCCAGAAGAGGGTGGGTTGCTGCGTTCAGCAGATGGGCAAGTGGAGGTGCGCATACCACCCGGTGCTGTGCAGGACCGCACGCGGGTGACCTACACCCCACGGCCGGACGTCGCCGAGGGGACGGCGGACAGACCTTTCGCCTTCGATCTGGAAGCGGAGAACGAGGCCGGGCAGGCGGTGCGGGAGTTCGCTGCGCCGTTGGAGCTCCTCTACCGCTACACCATGCCACTTGCCACGCCGCCGGTGTACCGGGAGCCCGAGCTGTTCCTGCTGGACGAAGAGACGGGCCACTGGCTACCGCTGGGAGCGGAGATGGACGAGGAGGCCGGGGTGTTGCGCCTGCAACTGCCCCACTTCTCCACCTACTCCGAGGGCAGCACCAGCTATGTCATGGAGCGCATGTCCAGCCTGAGGGGGGCGCGGACCAACCTCTTTAGCCTGTCGGCGGGCTATTCCTATGGCTTCGAGATCCCGCCCGGCGTGCGCGGACTGGCGCCGGCGGTGGGGCTGAGCTACTCCAGCGCCAGCCACACGCCCAACAGTGGCCATCTGAGCTATGCGGGGTACGGCTGGCAGATGGTGGGCGCAGATTCTGTATATATCCCGCCGGGTGATGCTAACACATTCAAGCGAGTGTTGACGCTGCAAGGGGCGACGTACACGCTGCGCAAGACCTCGGATGGCACCTGGTTTGCCAAGGAGAATCCCTTCCTCAAGATCACCGAGTCGGGCGGGCATCACTACACGCCGGACACGGTCAATGTCTGGACGCCCGATGGCACCAAGTACACCTTCGGGGGCAGCAGTGTGGACGCCGTGTACTACTGGAAAGGGTGCAGCAACCCCTCGGTGGGCACAGGCGAGCGCTATGTCCGGCTGCCCTTGGCCAAGATAGAGGACACCAGCGGCAACATCGTCAACTACTCCTGGGAGGCGGAGGTTGAGGGGACGGTGCCATATGATTGTGAGCAGGACTCTGGATGGCAGGACACGCATGAGCACCAGCGGGCGACGCGGCTGACGGAGATCACCTACGACAACGACCTGGTGAGGATCGCCTTCAGCTACGGCAGCCGCTTGGACCGCCCTTCGGGCTACGACAGTGCCAGCTGGCGGTTTCACACGGAGAAGAAGCTGACCTCCGTCAGCGTGCAGATCAAGGATGGGTCCTACTGGCGCACGGTGCGCACCTACACGCTGACGCACAACCCGCAGAACGAGACGCAGGCGGTGTCGCAGAAGGTGCTCAACCTGGACAAGGTTCAGGAGAGCTCGGGTGCCTCCAACTGGCCGGCGACCGAGTTCGACTACTCGGACGACTACTTCGTCACGGAAGGGGAGTATGGGTCCCTGACGGAGGTCAGCAACGGCTATGGGGGCGAAGTGACCTTCAGCACCAGCCACCGGGATGGCGGCAGCACCCCGCACGTGGTCTCCAGCCGGACGGAGGATGACGGCATCTCGGGCACGTCGGATGCGGTGTGGAGCTACACGGGCTCGGACTGGGACTCTGATGGCGGCGACTGGTGGCTGGAGGAGAAGCTGGCCGAGGGCTACGAGCAGGTGCAGGTGACGCGGCCCGACAGCACGGTGGAGAAGCACTACTTCCAGGTCACCGAACTGGTGAGCAGCCACCTGATCGACCACCGGGCAGGTCGGGAGCACAAGCTGGAGATCTGGGAGGGCAGCCAGGTGGCGGCCAAGACGGAGACCACCTGGTCGATGAGCACCTCGTACCTGCCCATCAGCGGCTACAGCAGCATGGACGAGTGGGAGAAGCCCCGCTTCGTCTATGTCTCCCAGGTGGACAGCTATCTGGATGGCGACAAGCAGACCCGTACCAAATACCAGTACCAGAAGTGGCGCCAGGGTGGTACGTACGTCTATGGCAATGTGACGGAACAGAAGGAATACGAGCCCAGCACGGGAGGCGGGTGGGAGACGGACCCGCTGCGCACGACCTACACCTGGTACTATCCGAACCACAGCAACTGGATCGTCAACAAGCCCGGGCGCAGCGACTTCTACCGGGTATGCTCTGGCTGCGAGGATGGTGCCATGGAGCGGCAGTGGCTGTTGTATTACGACCAGACCAGCAGCTACACGACATCCCCCAGCGACGGGCTGTTGAAGAAGCGGGAGGACAAATCCACGTCTGGCGGCTCCTACACCGTAACCACAACCTACGATTACTGGTCCAACGGCAATCCCAAGCAGGTGACCGACTCCAATGGCAACAACACATACACCTACTATGATAGCCAGTTCGAGGCCTATGTGGTCTGTGTGAAGAACGCGGAGGGGTATACAACAACGCTTAGCTACTACGGCGTGGAGGGCAGCGACGAGAGCGGCTGCACGACGACCGACGGATCGGCGGCCTGGAGCGGGGGCTCGCCGGTGTCGGGTCGCTTCTTCGGCCGGCTGGAGGAGAGCGAGGACGCCAATGGCGTGGCCACGACCTACCGGTACGATGCCCTGGGACGGTTGGACGAGGTGTGGCTGTGGCCGGATAGCAGCAGCTACCCCACGGTGGAACTGGCCTACGCCAACTACAGCAGCTCCAGCAGCCCCTACCGCGTGGAGACCAAGCAGCGGGAGACGGCGGGGCAGTCGGGCCAACTGGTGAGCAATGAGATCTACGATGGCTTCGGGCGGGTGATCCAGAGCCGCAGCGAAGGGCCGACCTGGACGCAGCCGAGGGTAAGCAGCGTGCAGTATGATGGGCTGGGTCGGGTGGAGAAGCAGTCCGTCCCCTATTGGGGCACAGCAGGGCCGGGCACCTTCCAACCGCCTGGCTGGGCCAGCCTGGACGAGACTCTGTACGACTACGACGGGCTGGGGCGGGTGATCACCACCACGTTGCCCGACGGCAGCACCATGTTGAACATCCACGATGGTCGGGACACGACGGTGGTGGATGAGGAGAACCACCAGGTAGTGTATGAGAGCGACAGCTTTGGCCGGTTGACAGCGGTCAAGGAGTACACCGGCACCTATCCCAGCAACCTGACGCTCTATGCCACCACCATCTACACCTACACTGCACAGGACCAATTGGTGGAGGTGGAGGACGAAGACGGGAACGTCACCACCGTCAGCTACGATGGCCTGGGCCGCAAGACGGCCATGGACGACCCGGACATGGGGGAGTGGGACTATGGCTACGATTCCGTTGGCAACCTCACCCGGCAGGATGACGCCGAGCATCAGCGCACCTGCTTCTACTACGACGG
>CBDURC010000202.1:0-5653 GCA_965369635.1 uncultured Anaerolineales bacterium
ACACGGTGGGCGAAGATCGGGGCATCACGCCCGTGATCCGCGACGGCGTGATCACCTCCGACGGCACGACGATCCTGGGAGCCGACGACAAGTCGGGGGTCGCCATCATTCTGGAGGTGTTGCAGGTGCTGGAGGAGCAGGCGTTGCCGCATCGCCCTCTGGAGGTGCTCTTCACCGTGGAGGAAGAGACCAACCTGGGCCGTGAAGGGCGGATCAACCTGTCGCGCCTGCGAGCGCGACAAGGACTGGTGCTGGACAGCGGCGGCCCCATTGGCTCCTACATCATCAGCGCGCCGTCACAGGACAAGCTAGTGGTGACCGTGCACGGCCGCGCCGCGCACGCCGGCGCAGAGCCTGAGAAGGGCATCAACGCCATTCGTGTGGCCGCCGAGGCCATTGCCGCCATGCCCTTGGGCCGCATTGACGAAGAGACGACGGCCAACATCGGCGTCATCGAAGGCGGCACAGCCACCAACATCGTTCCCGAGAGGGTGACGATGAAAGGCATGGCCCGCAGCCGCAACGATGCCAAGTTGGAGCGGCAGACGGCGGCCATGGTGCGGGCGCTGGAGGAAGCGGCTGGACGTCACGGGGCCACGCTGGACATTGAGATTGAGCGTCGCTATCACAGCTACCGTGTGGCCGAAGATGCGCCTATCCGTAGCAAAGTCGAAGCGGCCATGCACCGCCTGGGGCTGGAACCGCTGCCCACGGCCAGCGGCGGCGGCTCTGACGCCAACATCTTGAATCACGCTGGCATCCAGAGCGTGCCTCTGACCACTGGCATGGCCGATGTGCACACCAAACAGGAGCACATCGCCATCGCCGACATGCTCGCCTGCGCCAAACTGCTGCTGGAAATTGTGCGTGAGTAAGCCCTCTACATTAGAGACCTTGCAAGGAGTGAGTCGATGATCGAATGGCTACAGTCGTTACTGCTATCGCTCGTGCCCTGGGGGACGGAGGTCATTGTCCACGTACAATTGTGGTCAACGCCCTTCCTCGACCGGCTGTTCAATTTTGCCTCTTTCCTGGGGGATGAAGAGTTCTTTCTCATGCTGCTGCCGGTGGTGTATTGGTGCTTGAGCAAGGCCAGTGGGCGTTGGCTGGCGTATGCCATGCTCCTCTCTAGCTGCGTCAACAGCTTCATCAAACACATCTTTCTGATCCCGCGGCCGGCCGGCCCTCGGATTGGCATCTTGCGCCCGGCAGATTCTCCCTCCTTCCCCAGTGGCCACGCCCAGAACAGTGTCGCCGTCTGGGGCTTCCTGGCCAGCCGCGTGCGCAGGGTGGTCGTCTGGGGGGTGGCCGTTGTGGTCATACTCCTGATCGCTTTCTCCCGCGTCTACGTGGGCGTGCACTATCCGCAGGACGTGATAGCCGGGCTGATCCTGGGGGCTATCTTCCTCTGCCTGTTCCTGTGGCTTATGCCGCGGGCAGAACGCTGGCTGGGCCGGCAGCCGCTGAACCTCAAGTTGGTCCTAGCCATCGTCTTACCCATTGCCGGCCTCTTCCTGCACGGCACTGATCTGCGCGGCCTCTATCCAGCCCCCGATGCGGCCACGACTATGGGCACCATCCTGGGCATGAGCGTGGGCTTCCTGTTCGAGCCCCGCTGGATTCGCTTCCGCGTGGATGGCCCCTGGTGGCAGCGCTTGCTGCGCTTCGTCGTGGGCCTTATCGTCGTGCTTATCTTCTGGCAGGGGCTGAAGCTGATCATCCCGACGGACATAGGCCACGGCCTGGGCATAGCGCTGCGCTTTCTGCGCTACATCTGCACGGGACTAGCGGCCATCCTGCTGGCTCCTTGGCTCTTCGTCAAGCTGCACTTGGCCCAGACCGAATCGCTAGCCGGATAGCGAGTTCAGCCGCCGAGTTCAGCCGCATATGAAAGCTGCCAATAGAGTGCAAAGTCTCCGATTTTGCCGCGTCATCGTAGACGACGCACTCCGGCACTCAGGGGAATGAGATGGCCGAATTGCTCAAAGAAGGATTGATCATCACCGCCATCGGCATGGGATTGGTCTTCGCTGCCCTGGGGCTGCTCTGGGGCATCATGGCTGGCATGCAGCGACTCTTCCCTCCAGGAGAGAAACCCTTCGTTAGTTTGTGGCTGCGCTGGCGAGGTCAAGCCGCGGCGCCGGTAGCGGAAGAAGCGGTTGCTGCCGCGCAGGTCGCCGGCGCAGAAGCCGGTCCCCCGGCCGCGGAATTGGCCGCCGCGATGACCGCACTGGCGCTGTGGCGGGAAGAAGAGGCCGCAGAAGAAGCCATCGGCTGGCGGCTGCAGCCGCTGCTGACCCGTTGGATGGCCGTGGGCCGCAGCCGCCAACTCCAGCCTTGGCCACCGCGCCGCTAGCTGCAATGCAGGGCGACCTTCCATAGCCGCCGAACCTCCGGGGAGATGCGACAGATGGCCCCAGACCTGTACGAGGATTTCGCCGAGCGGTACGATCTGTTCTTCGACGAGTTCGGTCGGCACGACCCTGTTTACGTGGGGTTTTTCCGCACGCTTTTTGCCGAACATCAGGTCCAGAGAGTATTGGACTGTGCCTGCGGAACAGGGCAAGATCTTCACCTATTTCACTCCCTCGGGTGTGAGGTCTATGGGTCTGACATCTCAGACGCCATGCTCACTCAAGCACGAAAGAACCTCCCTGTCTGCGGATTCAATGTATCCCTCAAGAGAGCGGATTTCCGCGAACTGCATCACCATTTCTACCTTCAGTTTGATGCCCTGGTCTGCCTGTCCACTTCGCTGCCCCATCTCTTGGAAGAAGCCGAAGTCGTTCGGGCGTTGACCAGTATGCGCAAGGTATTGCGAGACGGGGGGATTCTGGTATTGGACCAGGGCATGTGCGACAAACAGCTCAGAGAAAGGCCACGTTTCATCCCTATTATCAGCCGAAGTGGTTTCTCCAGGCTTTTTGTGATGGACTACCTCGACGAGACCCTGCAAATCAACGTCCTCGACTTGTGGCACAGCGAGGATGAACAGGACTTCAAGGTGTTCAGCGTCGAGTATCTGATGATCCGACGGGATGATTATGAGAGGCTGTTGACTCAGGCAGGATACAGGGATAGGCATTATTACGGCACCTATCGTTTTGACCCTTACGATGAGGAGCACAGCAACCGCCTCATTGTTGTTGCGCGCAAGTGACCCAAGGATGTGCTGCGTACGATGTCTTCAAAACTATGCCCCAAGATCATCTTGGAAGGCACACGGTTGACCTTCAAGACGGAGATCGCTTTTGCGCTGAACGAGCATCCCCGCATCGTGGGGCCTCGCAAGTACCGCTACCACTCGCCGCTCATCTCTGCGGAGTGGTGTGGCTTCACGAATACGCCTTGGGGCCGCGGCCTCATCAACTTCGAGCCCCACGAAGAAGCGTTGGCGATGGAGACCTACAGGACGTGGGTGCGGCTTTTCGAGCTTCTGCGCTACTACTCATGGATCGCTGACCGCTTTCATATCTCCACCCGGGCATACCAACTGCAGACCTATGGCGTAGACCACGACTTCGGCTGGCTGGAGGAGAGACTGGCGGCCCTTGGTTTTCATCTCGTGTTCTGCACACGGACGGCAGTGTCGTTTGAAGCGGCCCGCGCCGAAAGGCTCAAGGTCTCGGGCAACCCCGCGCAATACGACGACCTGCAGGTATTCATCAGGGAACAGGAACTCATGCGCCGGCTGGTTGGCGAGTCCATGTTGCCGACGTTGGAATTGGACGTCTCGGACAGCGATGTGGCCAGAGCTGCCGATAGAATCGCCGACTGGCTGACCGAAACCGGCGGGCTGTGGGCGAAGCAGGAGACGTGATGCTCGACCCGTGATCCGTCACGGTGACAGATCACGTTTCGCGGCGAGTCTGCAGTCGGCTAGGACGTAGACGACGTACCGCGCAAGTGTACGAGAGGAGTGCTGAGACCGCATGCGCATTTATCGGATCACTGTCAACGGGAAGACGTACCAGGTCGAACTGGACGATCCCAATGCTTCTCCCGTGAGCGTGCGGGTGGACGGCAAGCCCTTTGAGGTGTACGTGGAATGGGAAGGAGTCGACGACGAGGCCACGGTCACACCGGAGATCAGGCTGCCCCAACCAAACGAGCCTCTGCCTGCCCCATCGGCCAAGCCGCTGAAGAGCGTCTCGCAGCCGCACATCCGCGAGGATGACGCTGCAGCAACCGACACCCTCACCGCGCCCATGCCAGGCACTATCCTCTCCATCGCTGTGGGAGAGGGGGATCGCCTGCAGCGAGGCCAGGAGGTATGCGTCCTGGAGGCGATGAAGATGAAGAACAGCATTAGATCGCCTCGCGAGGGCGCCATCGCTGAGGTGATGGTGAGCGCCGGGGCGACGGTGGCCTACGGTGATCCGCTGGTGCGCTTCGAGTGAGGGATTAGCTATGGGTTGGCATAGTCTTCTGGATCTGTTCTCAGGCCTGAGCCACTTCACCTGGGGCCACCTGCTGATGATGGCCGTGGGCGGGCTGCTCATATACCTGGCCATCGCCAAGGAGTACGAACCGATGCTGCTGCTGCCCATCGGCGCGGGCTGCATTCTGGCCAACATCCCTGGCACCGGCATGCTGGACGACAACGGCATCTTCGGCATTCTGATGAAGGCGGGCGTGGACACCGAACTCTTCCCGCTGCTCATCTTCGTGGGCATCGGGGCCATGACCGACTTCGGACCATTGCTGGGAAACCCCCGCATGGTGCTGCTGGGTGCGGCAGGGCAGTTTGGCATTTTCGGCACGCTGCTGTTGGCTCTGCTGCTGAAGTTCGACATGAACCAGGCAGCCAGCATCGGCATCATCGGCGCCATTGACGGCCCCACTTCCATTTACGTCTCCAGCGTCCTGGCCCCCGACATGATGGGTCCTATCTCCGTCGCCGCCTACTCGTACATGAGCCTGGTGCCCATCATCCAGCCGCCCATCATGCGGTTGCTCACCACCCGCCAGGAGCGGCTGATCCGCATGGAGTACACCTCGCGGCCGATCTCCAAACTCACCCGCGTCCTCTTCCCCATCGCCGTCACATTGCTCACCGGGCTGCTGGTGCCCAAGGCGTCGCCCCTTATCGGTATGCTGATGCTGGGCAACCTGCTGAGGGAATCGGGCGTGGTGGAGCGGCTGGTCGGGGCCTCGTCCAACGAGATCGCCAACGTGGTCACCCTCCTGCTGGGCCTCACGATCGGCTCGACGATGACCGCCGGGCGTTTCCTGCGCCTGGACACGTTGCTCATACTGATCCTGGGCATCGTGGCCTTCGCCCTGGATACGGCCGCCGGGCTGCTCTTCGGCAAGCTCCTCAACGTCCTCACCGGCGGCAAGTTCAACCCGCTCATCGGCGCGGCAGGCATCAGTGCCTTCCCCATGTCCGCCCGCGTGGTACAGCGGGTGGCACAGGAGGAGGACTTCAACAACTTCCTGCTCATGCATGCTATGGGCGCCAACACGGCCGGGCAGATCGGTTCGGTGATGGCCGGGGGTGTGGTACTGGCGCTGCTGGCGCGGTAGTGGATAGTTGCTGGTAGCTGGAGGTTGGAGATTGGAGATTGGAGATCAGAGATTGGAGGCTGCTTCCAAATCACTGATCACCGGGTCCTGATCACTCCAAAGGGAGAGACCATGCTAACAGACG
>CBDURC010000203.1:0-5651 GCA_965369635.1 uncultured Anaerolineales bacterium
GGATCAAGCGCGTGATCTCGACGAATTCGGGGTCATCGTCAACAACCAAGATCTTGGTCACAGGGTGTGCTCCTCACAAGGGTAAATGGCACGGGTGTGGCTAGAACGGCTGCCCTCACCCCTAGCCCCCACCGGGGAAGGGGGTAAGGGCTTCCACCGCGTCACCTGGCCCCGCCTGCCGAGGCGCTGGCAGGTAGGCATTCTACCATCTGGTCGAGAGCTTCCAGGAATTGACAATGGCCATCTCTGCCGCGTTCACCAACTGGTAGGCGATGGGTGAGGCGGTGAGACCGGGGTGGGTCCCCGTCTGGAAAGTAGCCATGTCATCGGCAGTCATCCTCTTGTGGATGCAGGCGCTGATGGCGTTGATGAGTTCGCCGCCGCTCCTGGCGCCCGAGACCTGTCCGCCCAGGATCACGAGGCTGCCGGCCTCGAATATCAGTTTGACCTTCAGGGGCGTCGCCCCGGGCATGCCGCCGGGATGGCGGTTGATGGCCTCCGCCTCGCCCATGATGATGGTGTAGCCCTTTTCCCTGGCGACTGTCGCGGTAAGCCCCGCTGCGGCGAAGGCGGTGTCCCCCAATATGGTTGAGTAAACACCGATCACGCCCATGTTCACGCGGCGAGGGCCGAACAGATTAGCCCCGACGATGCGCGCCTCCATGGTGGCTATCGAAGCCAGCTTCAGGCCGGAGGGCTTGCCGTCGAAGAAGGAGATCTTATCGGCGCAATCGCCGCAGGCGAAGATGTTCTTATCGCTGGTCTGCATGTAGCGGTTGACTTGAATGCCTCTGCAGGGGCCCATCTCAAGACCGGCCTTTCTGGCCAACTCCACGTTCGCTGCCGCCCCGATGCCCATGATCACCGCATCCGCTTTGATCTCCCTGCCGCTCGAAAGCTTCACCCCTTCCACCTTCCCGTCGCCCAGGAAGGCTTCTACCTTCTCATCCAAGAGGAGGTCAATGCCCTGTGCCCTCAGGACCTCCTCGGCCTTGACGCAGAATTCATTGTCATAGACCAGTTGGAGGCAGTGCCTGAGCATCTCCACGATTTTGATGTTGATATCCTTCCGCCCCTTCCTGGACTCCTCGGCGAGCTCCACGCCGATGAAGCCGCAGCCCACGATGACCAGGTCCGAAGCGGTGCTCAGCACATCGAGAAGTTGCTGGAGGTAGGAGACATCCTTCTTCATAGCGAAGATGTTCTGCTTGTCCACGCCCGGTATGGGAGGCACTATGGGCTCGGAGCCTGTGGCGAGGACGAGCTTCTGGTAGCCGATCCTCTCCCCACCGGCCGTCATAACGACGCAAGCCTCGCAGTCTATATCAGTAGCCTCGTCAACCACCAGCTCGATGCCGTTTTTCTCCAGCACAGCATCAGGAATGAGGTTCTTTTCGGGACTCCCCACAGTTCCGAAGATATAGGGTATCCCGCAGGGAATCAACACCTGCTTCTCTCTCCTGACCAGCAAGACGCTCTTTTCAGGATAGTGCCGACGGCTGGTTATGGCCGCGACCAGCCCTGCCGCGCTCCCACCGATGACTACTACATCAGCCTTTTTCATGGCCTTACTCATGATTCCTCCTCTTGCTTGGTCTGTTGTTCCACCTCTCTGGCAGACAGTTGTTTGAGGTGTTTCATGGGGGCAATCCGCCCTGGAGCGTACGCCGCACACCGCTGTCCTACAAGAGTCTTCCCACTTCGATGAACAGGCGATCGGGAGATACAGGCTTGGACAAGAAGGCATCTATGTGGATGGCCTCATCCGTTGGGAACAGAGCAGCGTAGTCAATGTTGGCAATTGACGTGACCATTAGGATGGGGATGCCCCTGAGCGCGATATCGTCGTGCATCCTCTGGCTCATCTGCAGCCCATCCAACACGGCGGTCATGACTACATCCAGAATCACCAGGTCCGGCTTCTCCTTCTGTACCTTGGCCCACCCCTCGTCGCTACTGGCGGCACTGGTCACATCGTGTCCTTGCGTTTCCAGTACCATACGGGTGCTGTCCACGAAATCGGGATCATCATCTACGATAAGGATCTTGCTCAACTTTGCTCCCTCCTTGATCTGCTCTGGTCTACTCTTGCTATGATGCTACGAGGCATCTATGGTGCTGCACATGATACTCGTATTCCTCACGGAAGTGCTTGATGGAGGAGAGGGTGGGGTTCACAGCAGCGTCGCCCATCGGGCAGAAAGCGCGTCCTATGATACCATGACACAGGCCCAGCAGCCGATCAACGTCTCCCTCGCGGCCAAGCCCATCCTCGACGCGCTGCAAGATGTCCACCAGATGCTGAGTGCCCACCCGACAGGGCGTACACTTCCCACATGACTCGTGGGCAAAGAACTTGCTCAAGCGAAGGGCTGCGTTCACAATGCAGGCGCCTTCATCCATCACGGTGACACCCCCCGTGCCCAGCATGGACCCCACCGCGTGCAGAGTCTCGAAGGCCATCGGCACATCGAGGTGCTCAGGGGTCAGCATGGGGGTGGAAGCACCGCCAGGGACAACTGCCTTGAGCTTGCGGCCGCCCTTGATCCCACCGGCGTGTTCGTATATTATCTCCCGCAGGGTGGTTCCCAGCGGCAACTCGTAGTTGCCGGGCTTCTCCACATCGCCACTGACGCAGAAAATCTTGGGCCCCTTGCTCTCCTCAGTGCCGATGCTGGCGAACCATTCTGGCCCCCTGAGGACGATGTGGGGCACGCAGGCCAAGGTCTCCACGTTGTGGACGAGAGTCGGCTGGCCCCAGAGGCCAACTTGAGCAGGGTAGGGCGGCTTGAGCCTGGGCTCGCCTCGGTTTCCCTCCAGGCTCTCCAGCATGGCTGTTTCCTCGCCGCAGATGTAGGCGCCAGCTCCACGGTGGACGGAGATATCGAGATCGAAGCCGGAGCCTAGGATATCCTTGCCCAGGAACCCCCGGGCGTAGGCGTCATCAATGGCCTTCATCCAACGTTTCACGCCCAGGAAGAACTCGCCGCGAATGTAGACGAAGGCCCTGTGGGCCCCCACCGCGTAGCTGGCGATGCAGGCCCCCTCGATTATTGAATGGGGATCCCGCTCTACCAGGAGTCTGTCTTTGAAGGTCCCGGGCTCCCCTTCGTCGGTGTTGACGCATACGTACTTCGTCACCTCGGAGTCCTTGGGCATGAAACTCCACTTCAGCCCGGCAGGGAAGCCTGCTCCGCCTCGCCCGCGTAACTCTGACTTTTTGACCATGTCGATCAAATCCTCAGGGGTATACGCATGAAGGGTCTTGCGCAGAGCCTGATAGCCACCGTGCTCGAGGTAAGTGTCGATCTTCTCTGAGTTAGGACGGCCCACGTTGCGCAGTAGGATCCTTTCGAATGTCATTGCTCTACCTCCCAGCCAACTGATCCAACAAGCGGTCCACTTTGTCCGGCGTCATGTTCTCATAGAGCTCATCATTGATGCGCAGGGCCGGTGACGTGCCGCAGGAGGCCACGCATTCCACCGTCTGCAGGGTGAAGAGCCCATCTGGGGTGGTCTCCCCCACTTCGATTCCCAGCTCTTGCCGGATGTAGTCGATCAGCGTATCCGCTCCGCCTGCCAAATGGCAGGAAAGCCCATCGCAGACCTGGATGGCATATCGGCCGGCAGGCTCCATCCGATATAGAGAATAAAAGCTGGCTGTGGAGTACACGTCCTTGAGTGGAAGCCCCAACCTCTCCGCCACGCGTCGCAGGGCATCCTTGGTCAGGTAACCGTGTTGCTCCTGAGCAATGTACAACGCAGTAAGCAGCATGGACCTTCGGGCCTGCTTCTCGGTGGGTATCCCATAGTGCAGTACCGATTTCTGTTCTTCAGCAAGCATCGCAAGCAGCTCCTTTTTCATAACGTGTATTGTGTCGGCTCATTTGGTGATGAGATACGAGTTGGCCCACTTGCTTGAGTAGATCCGCAGGGTCTATGGGTTTGGACATGAACAGATCGTAGGTCAGGTCCTCACTCTCAGGAAAAAGGTCTGCCTCCTCGCCGGTGATGATGGCCGAGATCAGGATCAGAGGAATCTTCCCTAGCTGAGGATCGTTTCGCATCTCCCGGATCACCTTGAGCCCGTCGAACGTATAGGAAATCACTGCATCCAGCAAGACCAAATTTGGCTGGCTCTGCCTCATCAGGGCCAAGCCCTCATCGGCTCGCCCTGCTGTGAGGACCTCATACCCGTCCGATTCCAGGACGATCCTGGCGAACTCCACGAAATCAAAGTCGTCATCAATCACCAGAACTGTCGCCCTGGCAGCCATGCTTCTCTCCTCAAAGAGTCGTCGCAAATCAGGAAGCCTGATGATGGCTCTAGAACGTAGCCTGTTTTCTGTGACGCGATTCTACTCCCTAATTCTAATACCTTTCCCTGGGACTGTACATGATGTGAGTCATGTCGGGTATTATCCAACAGTGGATGACTCTGCCTCGAGGTGCGGCGGAAGGGCTAGGTTGCCGTCACAGGATCAACATCGCATCCCCGAAGCTGTAGAAGCGGTAACCTTTGGTCATGGCCTCATAGTATGCTCTGTCCATCAGTTCCTTGCCGGCGAAAGCCGCCACCAACATCAGCAGCGTGGAACGGGGCAGGTGGAAGTTGGTGATCATAGCGTCCACCGCACAGAAGCGGTAGCCGGGGGTGATGAACAGATCTGTCCAGCCCCTCGAGGGTTCTGGGTTTCGAGTTTCGAGTTTCGGGTCGTCCACCGAAAAGCGAACCGATGTCTCTAGAACACGTACAGCCGTGGTGCCTACCGCAACCACGCGGCGGCCAGCAGCCTTCGTCTGGGTAATGGCCTCTGCTGTCTCCAGAGGCAGTTCCGCCCATTCGCTGTGCATGGCGTGCTCTTCGATGAGTTCCGTCTTCACAGGGCGAAACGTATCCAGCCCCACATGCAGGGTGACAAAGGCAAAGCGTATCCCCTGGACCTGCAGATGATCTATGAGCGCAGCGGTGAAGTGCAGGCCCGCCGTGGGTGCAGCCACAGAACCCTGCACGCGGGCATACACGGTCTGGTATCGCTCTGGATCAGCCAGCGGCTCGTGGATGTAGGGTGGCAGGGGCACGATTCCAAGCTCGTCGAGAAGCGGTTCGACTGCCTGATCGAACTCGACCACGCGGCCGCCGTCGTCTGTCTCGGCCACGATGGTCGCCGTCAGTGAAGTGTTTCGGGTTTCGGGTTTCGAGTCTCGGGTTGTGTGTGGCCTGTGTTCTTGGGAGGTGTGATTGTTGGACTCTGGCCTTTGGATTTGGATTCTTGTGCCTGGGCGCAGTCGCTTGCCTCGCACAAGCGTTTGCCAGGTGCGCTCCTGGAGGCGTTTGAGCAGGAACACCTCTACTCGACCGCCAGTCTCCTTGCGTCCCAGGAGCCGCGCTGGGATCACGCGGCTGTCGTTGGCCACTAGCAGGTCACCAGGCTGCATATACTCACCGATGTCTCGGAAATGGCGGTGAGTGATCTCGCCGTCGCGCCGGTCCAGCACCAGAAGTCGCGAACCGTCTCGCGGCTCAATGGGCGTCTGAGCGATCATCTCCGGGGGCAGTTCGTAGTCGAACTCTGCGGTTTTCATCTACCCGTCTACCCGTCTTCAGGCAGTGTAGGGCGGCTTTCCGTAGCCGCCGTCTTCAGGATGCA
>CBDURC010000204.1:0-5649 GCA_965369635.1 uncultured Anaerolineales bacterium
GAGAAAGGTTACCATCCCTCCCTTGCCAAGGCTCTTGCAGCATACGCTTGATACTCCGTGCCGTTTGCGCGATCATTCTGCTTGTGCTAGAATAGCTACCGTCTTTGCCCAGAACAGCGCCTGTCGGCGCTTTCGCTTGACCTTACAGTTACCTACGTAACACACTCTGAAGGAGCAACGTAGTATCATGGACATAACAACAAACCCCTTTCTAGGCCGTTTGGAACGGCTGTTTGAGGGGAAATGGGGCAGCCGGCTGCTGAGCTATCTGCTGATTCCGCTGTTGATCATCGCCGCGGTGCTGCTGCCTCCTATCTCCGGACTGGAGCGCGTGCTAAGCGCCGGGCACACGACCATCGGCTGGGATGGCGGTGCGGTGGTTGATCCGGATGGCACCCAGGTGACATTCCCTGCCGAGGGGCTTAGTGAGCCCATCAAAGTCAAGTTGACAGCTATCCCCCGAGTGAACTTCCTGGAAGGCAGCGCTGGCAAGGCGTGGCTGCCTGCCGCCGAAGCGTTACCCAACTGGCTTATTCCCAAGAGCCCCCTGTACACCATCAGCGTGCGCGGCGACACGCCTGAGATCGCCACTATCACATCTCCCATTCCCAACGACGCTGAACCATACGAGACGCTGGATCTCTACACCTGGAACGAGGAGATTGAAGCCTGGGAGTGGGTGCCCAGCCAACTCATCCCGGGAGATGATCTCATTGAGGCGCGGCTGGACTACGTGCCCACCTCCTGGGTGGTCATGCAGACCAATCCCCGCCCGCTGAGCGTGGCTGCAGACTTGCCTGTCGGCACAGATATCCCCGCCGAGGGCCGCGAGGCTCTGACGGAAATCCACCCCACTGGCCTCAGTTTGGGGGGTGATGGTGGCATCGAGGGAGATGTCAGCTCACTGCCCCAGGCAGCGGCAGACGTCTCTTACGCCGTCATGCCCACGCTGCGCAACTGGGATGATAGCGGGGTCGTGCGCACCGATCTCGTTAATAACCTCCTGATCAGCCTGGAGCAGCAAGAAGCGCACATCGCCGAAATCGAGGCATTGGTGACGGGCAATCTCTACGCTGGCATTGATCTTGACTATCGGGGAGTGGACCCGACGCTGCGGCAGGAGCACACGGCCTTTGTGACGGAACTCGCCAGGCGGCTGCACGCCCAAGGCAAGCGGCTGTCCGTACGGGTCGAACCACCGCTCCAGATCGCCGAGGATCGTTGGGAGACCTATGGTTACGACTGGCGAAATCTCGGCAATGCCGCCGATGTGGTGTGCATCCCGGCAGTTGTCGACCCCCGGAGCTACGCCCCAGGCGGTCAGATGGAGGCATTGCTAGACTGGGCCGTGAGCGAGATCGAGCGCAGCAGAATCCAGCTCGTGCTGCCGGCGCGCAGCGTAGAGAAGGCTGGAAACTATCTGCTGCTCAAAGGATACGATGACGCGTTGTCCCCGCTGCTGGGTCAGATCCAGAGCGCGGAGCCGGTGGCTGTCCCGGGTGATCCGGTGAACCTGACCATGCTCAATGAGCGGCAGGCAAGTGAACTCATCTACGATGAAGTACTCGGCACTTACAGCTATCAGTACCTGGACAACGCCGGTGGCACTCGCACCGTGTGGCTGGAGAATGCCACCAGCCTGGGCCAGAAGATGACCCTGGCCGAGCGATACCACCTGCGGGGTCTCACGCTGCAGCATCTGCTGGCGACTGCGAGCGACCCGGAGATCTGGGATCTAGCTCGCCGCTTCCAGGAAGGCGCCGCTTCTCCGAGCCCCAGCAGCTATGCTGTTGCTTGGAAGGTGACCGGGCCTGACGGGAACACGCTAGCGACTGAGCAGCGACCGCTGGGCGACCGCTCCTTCAGCTTCCCGGTTCCAGAGCAGGCGGGGGGCGAACTGCAGATAGAAGCAGGTCTGGCCGATCGCGGCCACTTACTGGGCACTGCGGAGGCCATCGCCCTGAGCGTGGCCACGGCCACGCCGGTGGCTACGCCGACGCCCACCCACACGCCGACGCCAGTGCCTACGCCCACGCCGGAGTTCACGCCCACGCCGGCACCCACGCCTACGCCGAACAAGCCGCAGATCATCGTGAACAGCACGTACAACGTGCGCGCCGGCCCCGGCTCCAACTACGCCAGGGCCGGCCAGGTGACAGCAGGGCAGACGCTAGACATCGTGGCCAAGAACCCCGACGGCACCTGGTGGCAAGTCTGCTGCGTGGATGGCAAGCAGGTATGGATCAAGGCCGGCCTGGCGCCAGCCCAGGGCCCGACGGGCGCGGTGGCAGTGGCGGCCAACATCCCGCCCACGCCGACTCCCGCGCCCCAGCAGCCCGCTGCGCCAGCCCCTGTTGCCGGCGCGTGCGATTTCGGCTATGGCATCCAGGCACACATGGTGCACAATGACCATGCACCCAAAGTCATGGAGATGACCAAAGGCATGGGCTTCGACTGGGTCAAGCAGCAGGTGGAGTGGTCCATCTTCGAGCCCAGCAAGGGCAACTACCAGTGGGGAGCCCTCGATCCTATAGTCAATGCAGCCAATAATGCCAGTGTGAACTTGCTGTTCAGTGTAGTCAACGCACCGAAATGGGCGCGGCCGGGCGGCGACTACAGTGTCGGCGGCCCTCCGAACAATCCGCAGGATTTCGCGGACTTCCTCAGTGCGCTGGCGGGCAAGTACTGTGGGTCCAGCCTGAAAGCTATTGAGGTCTGGAACGAACAGAACCTGCACTACGAGTGGGGCAACCAGGAGATCAACCCGGCAGCCTACGTCGCTCTGCTCAAGCCGAGCTACGCTGCTATCAAAGCAGCCTGCCCAGCGATGATCGTTATCAGCGGCGCCTTGACACCGGCCGGCCCCAATATGCCATTCGCACAGGACGACTTCATCTACCTGGAGGGAATGCTCCAAGCAGGGATGGGGAACTACTGCGATGCCATCGGCGTACACCCCAGCGGCTACAATCTCGGCCCCGACGTCCGCTGGCAGCAGGGATGTGAGTTCATCACCCAGCAGGGGGCGAGCTTCCGCGGGGCCTGTGACAACCCGCACCACTCCTGGAGCTTCAGATCGACCATGGAAGGATACTGGAACTACTTGAGTGCCCATGGTGCCACAAATCGATGCTTGTGGCCGACGGAGTTCGGCTGGGCCGCAGGCGGCGCGTACAACCCGAACTACGGATACGCCGACGACAACACGCTTCAAGAGCAGGCAGAGTGGACTGTGAGAGCATACCAGATCATGCGAAACGAGTGGAGTTTCGTGGGACCAGCTTTCCTCTGGAACCTGAACTTCCGGGTGGTCGCTGATGGAACGGAGAAAGCTCAGTGGGGGATCGTAGACCCCTTCTGGGGTCCCTTGCCGGCCTACACAGCATTACAAAGCATGCCAAAGTAACTCTGCGAGCAGGCAACCAACGGACGGCAGGCCACATGAGATGCTCGCACCAGTTGCATAGCATCCATTGGTCCTGCCGCCTTGTCTGCTAATCTCCTTAGTAAGGCTAGATAATTATGTTCACTATATCTCGTAAACCACTTCTGACAGCGATGCTGCTGGTGTTGATGCTGGCGCTGAGCGGCTGTTGGGCGCCGCCCCCAGCCACGCCGACCAGACCGCTGCCGCCCTTGGTGCAAGCCACCTCGACGCCGCTGCCCAAGGCCGCGGACACCCCCGAACCGACGGCAATGGCTGCCGTGCAATCCACGGCCACGCCGACGCCCGTGGAACCCACTGCGACGTCAACACCAGGTCCCCTGCTGCCCACGTCCACCTCTGCCCCGACACCCACTCCGTTGATGACCACCGTGCCTCTGGATACGCGCATGGCCTCGCCCGATTTCGGCATCCAGGCCTTCCTCTGGTGGCGGCCGGAAATCGCCGACAGGGACCTCAACCTGATCCAAGAAGCCGGCTTCAATTGGGTCAGACAGACCTTTGACTGGTACGACATCGAGGGCGCTGGCAAGGGGGCGCGCAACTGGCAGCAAGCCGATGAGGTTGTTCGGCTGGTCAACCAGAAAGGGCTCAAGCTGCTAGTGCGCGTCAGCATGGATCCGGAGCATCCCATGGAGTGGGCTGGGCCACCGCCCACCAATGCCGACCATCTCGCCGACTTCCTCTTCGACATGGCCACCCGCTACCAGGGCAGGGTGCATGCCTATCAGATATGGAACGAACCGAACCTGG
This sequence comes from uncultured Anaerolineales bacterium, assembly GCA_965369635.1. Taxonomy (GTDB): domain Bacteria; phylum Chloroflexota; class Anaerolineae; order UBA3071; family UBA3071; genus UBA3071. The sequence goes on from CBDURC010000204.1 coordinate 4,199, forward strand.
CACGAGAATGGGGCGGCAAGCGGCCTGATCCTGCTGGGTACGTCATGCTGCTCAAGAAGGCCTATGAGGCCATCAAGCGAGCAGACCGCAACGCTGTGGTCATCACGGCGGGCATGGCTCCTACAGGCACGAACGACGCCACCGCCATGCCCGACGATGTGTTCTACGAAGCCATGTACCAGGCTATGGGGGGCAACAGTGATGGCTACTTCGATGTGCTGGGCGTGCATGGCTCCGGATTCGCCGCTCCGCCTGAGCTGGATCCCGCAGACGCGGCGGCGAATCCCAAGTACGGCGGTTACCGCTTCTTCTGCTTCCGGCACGTGGAGGACATTCGCGCCATCATGGAGCGGCATGGCGATGCTGACAAGAGAGTGGCCATCCTGGAGTTTGGTTGGACGACGGATTCTGTCAATTCGGCCTACAAGTGGCACGGCGCCGACGCTGGCATCACTGAGGAATTGAAGGGCAAGTACCTGATCTGTGCGCTTGAGTATGCCAAGCAGCATTGGCGGCCCTGGATCGGACTCATGAGCATCATCACCATGCCCAACCTGGCCTGGCTCGAGGACGGTAACCCGCTGGACGAGGAGCAATACTGGTGGGCGATCATGGAACCGAGCCCCATAGACCAGAAGTACCTGCGGGCTGCCTACGTGCTGCTGCAGAACTACCTCGTGCGAGAGCAAGGGATTGAGCCCCCACCTCTGCCAGGCGGCGGCAGCACCGAGGGCATGTGCCCGACGATGTGACACAGAAGCCCCTGGCCAGGTTGCCGGCCAGGGGCTTTTCCTAATCTCCAGTGCCTGATCACCAGACCCTACTCCACCTCCTGCCAGTCGAGCCAATGGCAACTGGCGTCCCTGTAAGGACCCTGGTGATGATGCGGCACAGACACCACAGGGCTGGCAGGGCGACCCGCCTCGTCCAGCACGACGAGGCGGTAGGTGACGGCCATGCCATCTGGCGGGAAGAGCGGAAAATCGTAGTGACCCAGGTCGCCCGCCCCGGATTTGGTGGTGGTGACCGCCTCGTTGCCCCACTGATCGGTGTTGCGCAGCCGCACCTCGGGCAGAGGGTTGCCGCCAGCATCCCGCACGTCGCCCATGACATAAAGCCCAGGGCAGCCGCCCGTCGTATGGCGCACCGAGCCCACGGGCAGAAAGCGGTAGCTACCCACAGGGACAGACGTAGGCGACGGGGTGGCGGTTGATCCCACAAGGGTGGGCGTAAGAGAGGACCTCAGACGCGTCGTGGGAGTGGACGTGAGCGCAGGGGCAGGTGTGTTGGTGGGGACAGCAACCGTCGGCACCACCACTGCCGTGGGAACCGCAGAGGCCGCGGTCGGAGAGACGACGGCAGCCGCGGGTGTTGGCGGCTGCCAGGCCGGGCCCGAAAGGCCCAGACGACTGTTTGAGACCCGCCACGCGGCATAGGCTCCCACACAGGCA
>CBDURC010000205.1:0-5633 GCA_965369635.1 uncultured Anaerolineales bacterium
TCTGGGAAGAAACTGTGGCCCCGGGGGACATCAATGTTCACGGTCGGCGGGTGACCGGCGAGGGAAATCCCATGGGCGCCCTCCACAAGGTCATCGCCAGCAGCACAGAGAACGAGACCAATCCGGCGGTGGCGGGGAACGAGAGCGGTGGGCAGTTCCTGGTCACCTGGACCCGCCGCCTGACGGATCCATGGTTTAGCTGGGATCTTATCTACGCGCGCGCCATTGGCCGGGGTGGCAATTTCCTGGGTGGCGGCGTCCACACGGGTGGACTCTACGACGCCGATCACCCAGCCGTGGCCGCCGGGGCGACGGGCGACTTCCTGATCGCGTTCGACGATGATCCTTCGATGACCATCAACTGGGACATCTACGGCCGGTTGTGGGGCAATCGCGTCTACGTGCCGCTGGTGTTCCGCCGACGTCGGTAGCAGGCCCAAATGTGCTGCTTTCAGAGTGGTAGCAGAGGGACTAAAAAATCACGAAACGGAGGTGCGACTATGCAAGCAAAGAACTTGCTCAGACGAAAAGGCCTGGTCATCGCGGCGCTGCTGGCTGTGGTCCTGCTCCTGGGAGCCATAAACCTGGCCGACCTGGACGGACAGACTGCCGCGGCACAGCACGTTGACCAGGGCGCGGTGCAAGCAGAACAGAGACCCGCAGCCAGTTGGACTTTCCAGGGGCGGGTCTACGAGGGGGACGTAGGCCTTGAACCGCCCCACTCACAGCCGTTACAGGGCGTAACTGTGTCCGTTTATGGCGCCAACAACCCGCATCCCGACCCGGGCACGTTCATTCGTAGCACCACCACCAACAGCGAAGGATGGTATGGTCTGCCAGTGTACGACGACGATGGCAGCTTCGAGTTCTATCACCTTCGGGAAACAGACCCCGCTGGCTATGTCTCCGTTGGGGCGACGACCGTGGACGGCACAGTCAGAACCGACAACTGGATTGAGTACGTCATCCCCCTGGAAGGGAAGGCGCTCACTGGAAACAAGTTCTGGGATGGCGAAGAGGCTGCGCCATTCGACATCCCGCTGGAAGATGTGCCTGCGGTTCACCGTCGTCCTGGGGCACAGACATTGGAGAACGTGCGCGACAGCGATGTGGCGCCTGGATGGGGGGACGCCCGCATTGGACCAATCGCAAGGCCGCTGTACCGACCAGATGTCGCTGGGATCGCCTACTATGAGTTTGAGGTCGTGGTTGACTCCCAATCGGCGGGTTTCATCGTTGTGTCCACGGGCGAGCACGATTTCCCTATCGCCCATTGGTCGTTTGAGGGTAGTCCGCCCACCCGAGTGCTCGAGCTGCTGGCTGCACAGCAGGGTAAGCAACCGGCCAAGTTCTACAAGCTCGATACCCTTTCCTACGCCGCGGAGGACGTAGCTGGCAGTCTTGCCGCTGTGACGCCACTCTTGCCTATCAAGGTATCCGGCATGGAGATGGCCTGGCTCGACCAGCCCGTTGAGCTGACTGAAGAGATCTGGACGCCAGATCATTACGGGGAGGATGACGCACATCCGCCGGGAGGCGGCAGTCGGCAGGTGAGTGGACCAACGGACTCGCCGCTTGAGCTCGGTGGCTGGCAATCCTGGCAAGAAATGAAAAGCGGCTACGTCGAATCCTACGGTGTCCTGATTGAGGACCTGCGCCGTCATGCCAGCCACGATTGGCAGGTACAGAACCTGGTACACCAATTCGGCGAGGGGCTGCGGTTGGGTGAAACGTACCGCTTGGCCTTGCTGTGTGACCAACCGACCGTCACCCTCTCCGGCCCAGGCACTTCCTACATACAGACTGAGCTGCAGAACCGGGCAGGGTTGCCGCCGGTTTACATCATCACTGTTGTGCAAGTGCCAGAGGTGGTGGAGTCGCCCTTCGAGGCGGTTGCGGCCTGCCCAAGCGGGACATCCGAAACGTTCAAGTTTTGGGTTCTGAACCCGCCAACCGCGTGTTATCTGCCACTCGTCTTGAGTCCCGGCGTAGCGGAGAACTCAAGAAGCGGGCTACATGTGGCTAGACCGTTTCGGGCGGCGATGCCAGCGGGTTTTGCCAGGTTCTGGACCTTCGGCTACATCGCTGACCAGCGCCTCTACGGCCAGACCTCCTTCTACCCGCCGCCCACCATCAGCAGTTGTTGGAGCGGGTGCGGCGCCACGGCGTGGGCCATGCTGCTGGGCTGGGCTGATTATCAGGCAGGCAACGCACACTGGAGCTACTGGGCAAAGAACTGGGGCATCTATCGCCCCAACGGGGGCTATGTTGGCAACGAACGAGCACCAGACCACATGACCGATGGTGTCAGGAACATGATCTGGCAAATCCGGGACGCGATTGACACGATGTGCGTCTTTGGCAGCGCGCCGACACTTCCGTCAGACATGGACGAGGTTTCGGATTATCTTGTTGGCCGTTCCAACGCGCGGGTATCCACCCACTACAACGTCTTTGGCTACTGCCAACGCCGTTTGCGACGATACGCAGCGAATTCCATCATGCACCGCCAGACCCCTGCTATCATCGGAACAGGCTGGCTCAGCCACTACCCCCTGGCCTCCGCCTATCGCTGGTGGTCTCGGGATGTCAAGAAGTGTTTCCTGTGGCACTGTCGGTGGAAAACGGAATACAACCGCCAGTTTTGGGTCAACCAGGGTTGGGGCAAGGCCGAGTCCAACGGCTGGATTCCGGCCAGGACGTGGTTCGCCGGTGAGATATACCCATAAGCAATGGACGCATCCCATTGCGTTGACCGCCAATGCGGACATTCATGAACGGGCAGTCTCCTACGGGCACTTATGGGGCCAGCGCGTCTATGTGCCTCTGGTCGTGACGAGACGCGGGCGATAGGGTACCCCGTCTGCTACATGAGGCGTGAAGCGTTGAAACGCAAAACGTGACCGGCCCTTTACGTTTCACAAAACAAGAAGGGCCAGGACGGCAGCAACCTGGGCACCTACCCGGTAGGCGCGGATCCGCGGGGCATCGCCTTCGATGGCGTCACCGTCTGGGTGACCGACTATGGCGACAACAGCGTCACCAGGCTGCGGGCCAGCGATGGCCATGCGCGGCGAGTACGCGCTGGGCAATGCGTGGAATATGCGCTCGGAGACCGGCAGCGACGTCGTCTACGAGGGGACGGTGAACCTGCTGAGCGGCAACGCTGTCGGGCTGACCTTCCGTTCCTCCGCCGACGGCACCTCGTCCTATGACGTGATCCTGGACGCCGTGGACGGCGCGTTCAAACTCAGCAAGCGGCCGACTTCCCCCTCTGAATTGCATCTGCACACATCACCCATTGCTATTTGACAACGCCCAATGTGTCGTCTGTAATTGTCTATACAGACTGTCTATATAGGAGCGAGGGAATGGTAATCCCTGTTGCCGAAATGCACAACCGTCTGTCCTATTGGCTGAAGAAGGTCCCCGAAGGTCCCCTCACCATCACTCGACATGGGAAACCTGTGGGCGTCATCGTCTCTCCCGACGAGTACGAGCAACTGCGACAGGTGCAGGCCTACTTGGACATGCTTCGCCTTTCGCTGTCCCTGCAGGACAGCGGTGCGACAGCCGATGAGTTGTTTGAGGCGTCTCGGGAAGAATTGGAGGGCCGCCAGTGATCATGGATGCCAGCGTCATACTCAGCGCCTTTTTCCCAGACGAAGAGCAGTCCCAAGCCCAGGCGCTGATCCGCGATCACGTGACGGGGCGCGTGCATCTCGTAGCCCCCTCCCTGTTGCTCTGCGAAGTGACGAACGGTGTCGTGCAAGGGACGCGCCGGGGACGCATCTCCAATGAGCAGGCAGAGGAGATCCTGACTGCACTGGAGGGGCTGGCGATTGCCTTGGAGCCCGTATCCTGGCAGCAGATTCTTCCACTGGCCCTGCACTTTGACCGCTCTGCCTACGATGCAGCCTACCTCGCTCTGGCACAGGCTACTGGGCAGCCTCTCGTGACCGGCGACCGGCGAATGTACAATGCGGTCCACGACCACCTGGACTGGGTGAAGTGGATTGGAGACTATCGAGTCTCAGGCTGAGCATGGATCCGGCCTTGTCAGCGGAAAAGCGGAAAGACCGGAAGGTTATTCACCACGAAGGCACAAAGACACCAAGGGCAAGAGATTGCGGAGATCCTCTGGCTCTTTGTGCAGATTCCAAGAGGCCGGCAGGCCAGCCCCGTCCCACACGGGGCCAGCGGTGCATCTTACCCTCTGGGGAACGCAGAGCCCCACGCAACCTCTAACGAAAGTCTAGCGTTCCGCTAGCGCATTTCTAACGAAGGACGCACACAATAGCCACAGGCTGATGCGCTGCCACTAGGAGCGCTCAGGGTTCACGTATTACGTCTCACGTTTCACGCACCAGGTGAGGTATCATGAGATTGGACAAGTTCACACAGAAGGCACAAGAGGCGATTTTCGAGGCCCAGGAACAAGCCCGGGGCTACAATCACGGCCAGATCGAGCCGGAGCATCTTCTGTTGGCGCTGCTGCAGCAGGCCGATGGTGTAGTGCCGCAGATCGTGCAGTCGCTGGGGCTGAGCCCGCAGTTGCTGCTGGAGCAGGTGCAGGCGGAGCTGCAGCGCAAGCCCAAGGTCTACGGCACCGCCATGCAGGTGGGCGTCGGCCCGGACGTGCAACAGGTGCTCGACCAGGCGCAGAAGGAAGCGGAGGCGATGCACGACGAGTACGTCTCCACGGAGCACCTGTTCATTGCCTTGGCGAACAAAGCAGGCAATGGTGTGTATAGGCTGTTGCAGCGCATGGGCATCAGCAAAGATCGTATCTTGCAAGCGCTGGCTGGCATCCGCGGCTCCCAGCGGGTGACCACGCCGACGCCGGAGGCGACGTATCAGGCGCTAGAGAAGTACGGCCGCGACCTCACGCAACTTGCTCGCCGCGGCAAGCTGGACCCAGTCATCGGGAGGGACGAAGAGATCCGGCGCGTCATCCAGATCCTCAGCCGGCGGACGAAGAACAACCCCGTGCTCATCGGCGAACCGGGCGTGGGCAAGACCGCCATTGCCGAAGGGCTGGCCCAGCGCATCGTGCGGCGTGACGTGCCCGAAGGGCTCAAGGACAAGCGGGTCGTGCAACTGGACATGGGGGCGCTGGTGGCCGGAGCGAAGTTCCGCGGCGAGTTCGAGGAGCGGCTGAAGGCGGTGCTCAAGGAGATCACCGAAAGCGAGGGGCAGATCATTCTGTTCATTGATGAGCTGCACACGGTGGTGGGTGCCGGCCGTGCCGAGGGCGCGCCCATGGATGCTTCCAACATGCTCAAGCCCATGCTGGCCCGCGGCGAGCTACATGCTATAGGCGCCACCACACTCGACGAGTATCGTCAGCACATTGAGAAGGACGCCGCCCTGGAACGTCGCTTCCAGCCGGTGCTCATTGAAGAACCCAGCGTGAAGGACACCATCAGCATCCTGCGCGGCCTCAAGGAGCGCTACGAGGTGCACCACAACGTGCGCATCACCGACGCCGCGGTGATCGCCGCAGCGACGCTGAGCCACCGCTACATCTCCGACCGTTTCTTGCCCGATAAGGCCATTGACCTGATCGACGAGGCGGCCAGCCGGCTGCGCATGGAGATCACCAGCGACCCCGCCGAACTGGACGAGATCAA
>CBDURC010000206.1:0-5578 GCA_965369635.1 uncultured Anaerolineales bacterium
ACCCCACTTCAGCCCCCTCTTCCCCCCTCACGCGGCGCTCCTGCTTCGAATCCCCGTTTGGACTGGTGCAGTCAGCCATAAGGTGCAATGTACTTGACAACCGAAGTGCGTTGCGCCTGAGCCAGAGCCGATGAAACCGGTCAGGTCTCTACGTGCTCGCAGAAAGGCCACGCCTGTAGCAACAAGCGTGGCCTTACTTACTGTTGGCACCCCAGACAGGATTCGAACCTGTGGCCTCTTCCTCCGCAGGGAAGCGCTCTAATCCGCTGAGCTACTGGGGCACGTGGCGGGGAGGGAGGGATTTGAACCCTCGAGGGAGCTATTCGCCCCCTACCCACTTAGCAGGCGGGCGCACTAAACCAGGCTATGCGACCTCCCCACATGGCACGTAACTGACGGCTAATGGCCGATAGCAATCTGCCATCGGCTATCTGCTAATCTGGCGGAGGGAGAGGGATTCGAACCCCCGGTGACCTTACGGCCACAATGGTTTTCAAGACCATCGCCTTCGTCCACTCGGCCATCCCTCCGCGGCTTCAATACTCGCACGGGGCCGTTTATCCCTCCACGCCGACGGATTTAGTATAGCGGAGAGGGGGCGAAATGTCAAAACTGCCTACCTGAAAAACTCAATGCCCGAACCCGGCGCCCCAGTCTCGAGCCTGCGCCATCCCGGAAGGGCCGGCCCACGCCTACAATCACTTGCCAAGGAATATACGTACACCCCTCTTAAGACTTTGGCCTATTCCCAATTCCTGCATTCTCCAAAGAGTGTTGAAGGAGAAGGCTCGTTTCAGCTTATTTCGTCTGTTTTTTCTGTCCACCGCTTTCTCTACCTTAGAAACCAACTTCCTGAATCTCTCAGGAGTTATGTGCATACAAAAGCAGTTAGCTGGGCTTTGATGATTATACAAGGAGATATCATAGTCGTCGTCAATCAATCCATTCTCTCTACAGAATTCAAACGCCTCTGTACCTGGATAAGGAGTAAAGCTGCTATAGATTAGTTGATCACATCTAATCTTCTTCATAGCTGCTATAGTATCATTCAGCGTGTCTTCGGTTTCTTGAGGAAAGCCAACCATAAAGAAGGCATGCAGTTCAATGCCATGTTCCTTAATGATTCTACACGCAGACAGAGCTTCCTCTATGGTTATATGTTTCCTCATTGCCTTCAGTATTTCATTGTCACCCGATTCAATGCCAATTTGTATTGAATAACAACCTGCTGCTTTCATCAAAGATATGGTTTGCTCATCAACCAGCCTTACATGGAGTTCGCAACTCCATTTTAATCCCGGACAATGCCTGATAAGGGCGTTGCATAGATCGTTTATATACTGCTTCTTCACACCGAAAGTGTCATCGTCAAAATGGACTGATCTCAACCCTCTCTTCTGAAGACCTTTTATTTCTCTTACGACATTTTCAGGGGAACGAAATCTTACCCTTCGACTCCATATCCTGCGGGACCCACAGAAGAAGCAATCATAGGGACAGCCTCTTACTGCAAAAATGTATCTGAATGCCGTTAGCGGATATTGATCGTAGTCTTTCAGTACCCCTGGGGCTGTTTCATGAGGGAAAGGAAGAGAATCTAAATCCTTGATGAATTCTCGCGGAGCACTTTCAACGATCTGGCCATCATTTCTATAGGCAATACCTCGAATGGCATCAAATTCTTGTTGGGCATCTATGGCATTGAGTAATTCAACGATGGTCTTTTCACCTTCGCCTCTGGCACATACATCAATATCGGGACAATTCAGCACCTCTGCTCCCACCATGGAGGGATGAGGACCACCCACTATCACGGTTATTTGTCTGCCGCTTTCTTTGGCCAACCTGGCCACTGTACGTACTGAGGCGAAGTTTTGCGATTTGGCAGAAATTCCAATAACAGTGGGATTATACTCCAATATGGTTGATCTGATCTCTCCCCACACCGGTCTGGATAGGTCTCTCAGGTTATTCAAGTAATCATCAAAGCCGTCACCTGCTAGATAACTGCCTTTGATTGTTTCACTCTGAGGAGAAAAATCAGCGTTGTAGACCATCACGTCCCAATCTGTCTCTTTCCTTATCGCCCCCGCCAGATAACCCAAAGAAAGGGGATACCTGTCAAGCGAATATGTGTCCTTATAGAGCCTGTAAAAGGGAGGCTCTACAAGCAGAATTCTATGAAGGTCTTGTTTCATTTTCACTGGATCACCTCCACCCTGCCCATGTAGGGACGCAGTACCTCGGGAACGACCACGCTGCCATCGGCTTGTTGGTAATTCTCAAGGATGGCGATCAGAGTGCGCGGCAGGGCCAGGCCCGATCCGTTGACCGTGTGCGCGAAGCGCGGGCGAGCACCTGGCTTCGGCCGGTAGCGGATGCCTGCTCGTCGAGCCTGAAAGTCCATGAAGTTGCTGCAGGAACTGACCTCCAGCCACTCCTGCCCCCCCGGCGACCACATCTCCACATCATACTTGACCGCCGCCGCGAAGGCCAGATCGCCCGTGCACATCTGTATCACGCGGTGAGGGATGCCTAGCAAGCGGCACACGTCCTCTGCGTCATTGATCAGGCTTTGCAGCTCATCCAAGGAGGTCTCGGGCTCCACGAACTTCACCAACTCTACCTTGTCGAACTGGTGGCCCCGCTTGATGCCGCGCACATCGCGCCCAGCGCTCATCTTCTCCCGCCGGAAGCAGGGGGTGTAGGCCACATGGTAGATGGGCAGACTGTTGGGAGGCAGGATCTCCTCGCGATAGAGGTTGGTCACCGGCACCTCTCCGGTGGGGATGAGCCACAGATCGTCCTCCACATCGTGATAGAGGTTGTCACCGAACTTGGGCAGGTTGCCCGTGCCCACCAGACACTCCGCCCGGACGACCGCCGGCGGGTAGATCTCCGAGTAGCCGTGTTCGTTCACGTGCAAGTCGAGCATCCAGGTTATGAGCGCCCGCTGCAACCGGGCCCCGTGTCCCTTAAGCACGTAGAAGCGGCTACCGCTCAGCTTCACACCCCTCTCGAAATCAATGATGCCCAGCGTCTCTCCCAGGTCCCAGTGAGGCAGCGGCTCAAAGTCGAACTCCCGCGGCTCCCCCTCGGTGCGCACCAGCACGTTGTGCGACTCGTCAGGGCCCACTGGCACGCTGGAATGCGGCATGTTGGGCACCCGCAGCAATGCATCGTGCAGCGTCTCCTCCACGCCGCGGAGACGGTCATCCAGATCCTTGATGCGCTCGCCCACCTCTCGCATCTCAGCAATCTTGGCCTGGCGGGCCGCCTGATCTTCCATGCGGCCGATCTCTTTGGAGACCCGGTTGCGCTCCGCCCGCAACGCTTCGGCCTCTTTCAGCAACCGCCGTCGCTCGTCGTCGAATTGCAGGATCGTGTCAATGGGAGCATCGGTGTTGAGCCTGACCAGTGCCTCTTTGACCTCGTCCGGGTGCTGGCGAATGAAATTCAAGTCTAGCATGTATCCCTCCCATCCTGCCATGGGATTGTGCACCTAGCAGGACTAACCTCGCCCAATTGTAACCAGAAATCGGGAAACAAGCAAACCTGCCTTCCATCATACGTGCGTTGCACCTGAATTGGCTGGCCATCGAAATCCACGCTTGACACAGCCGCCCCCTGCTGTATAATGCTGTCATGGAAATGGATCGGAATCAGGGAAACCGGCGGATGGATGCGCACAACTCACTGGCCCAGCGCCACAACCAGGGAGATGTCATCGCCATCATCAACGAGGTGCGGATGCGTGAGCGCTGCACCCAGCGCGACGTGGATAGAATCTTGCGCCAGCACCGCCATGAGGGACTGGCGCCCCTTTCCAGGATCGAACTGATCGCGGCGTATCGGCAGCTGTGCGCACAAGGGGCTCTGCCTTTCGAGCGACAGATGCTTCGGCGGCTGCAGAGGAAACCAATACGCACTCTTTCCGGCGTCGCCCCCGTCACCGTGCTGACCAAGCCCTTCCCCTGCCCTGGTCAGTGCATCTTCTGCCCCTCACGGGACGGCATGCCCAAGAGCTACCTACCTGACGAACCCGGGGCCATGCGGGCGGAGGCGCACGGCTTCGATCCTCACGCGCAGACTGCCAGCCGCTTGCAGACTCTGGAAGCCATCGGGCACGGCACAGACAAGGTGGAACTGCTCATCCTCGGCGGCACCTGGTCCGCCTATCCGCATGATTACCAAGAATGGTTCATCCGGCGCTGCCTGGAGGCGATGAACGGGATCGAGAGCGATTCCCTGCCCGAAGCGCAGCGGGCCAACGAGACCGCGGCCCATCGCAACGTGGGACTGGTGATCGAGACTCGCCCCGACACCATCACGCCCGAAGAGGTGAGGAGGCTGCGCTGGCTGGGCGTGACCAAGGTGCAACTTGGCATTCAGAGTCTGGACGATGCGATACTGGAGCAAAACCGGCGCGGCCACACCGTCGAACAGACCCGCCGTGCCGTGCAATTGCTGCGGCTGGCGGGATTCAAGATCGCCCTGCACTGGATGCCCAACCTGCTGGGTGCGACGCCGGAATCCGATCTCATAGACTTCCGCCGCCTGTGGGACGATCTCGCCCTGCGGCCCGACGAACTGAAGATCTACCCCTGCCTCCTGCTGCCCGACACGGAGCTGCTTACTTGCTGGCAGCACGGGGTCTACCAACCCTACGCCGAAGGAACTATGATTGACCTCCTGGCCCGCTGCAAGGTGATTATCCCCCGCTACTGCCGCGTCAACCGGCTGATGCGCGACATCCCAGCGCCCAACATTGTGGACGGCATCACCAAGTCGAACCTGCGTCAGATCGTGCAGCGACGCATGCGGGAGCAGGGGCTGGCCTGCCAATGCATTCGCTGCCGTGAAATCCGGGGAGACCCAGTGGACCCACAGACGCTGCGCCTGGATACCCTCGCCTACGAGACGCACGTCAGCGAAGAGTATTTCCTGAGCTACGTGACGCCGAAGGGCAAGCTGGTGGGCTTCCTGCGGCTCTCGCTGCCGCTGGGCGAAGCAGAAGCACCCATCGAGGAGATCCGAGGCTGCGCCATGATCCGCGAGGTGCACATCTACGGTCCGGCACTGGAGATTGCGGCCCCCAGTGAGGGGGAAGCGCAGCACCTGGGGCTGGGGAGCAGGTTGATCGGAGAGGCCAAACGGATCTCGCGGCAGCGGAGCTTCGACCGGCTGGCCGTCATCGCCGCCGTGGGGACGCGAGAGTACTACCGCGGGCGAGGATTTGAACTCGGCGAATTGTACATGATTTGCGAAGTACATGCTAGTATCAATTCGTTTCTTGCCGCCCATTGTGAACCTCCTTTGCTTGCTCTCGGTTCACGATCATAGCACAGGTCAACTCAATTGTCAGGGGACGTTAGGAGAGAATGAAAGAGAAAAGAACGATGCTAGGGATTGGGCTGGCGGCCCTGCTGCTGGCGGTGGTCTTGCTGGCCCCGAGTGTTGGCCTGGCAAGCAGAAGCGCCGAACCTTTCCCTGCCCTCTCCCCGCAAACCCAGGTCTTCACTCGGCCGGCTGGGCGTGGTCCTGTTCCGGGCCACGGCCACGTTCGATGACCTGAAGG
>CBDURC010000207.1:0-5508 GCA_965369635.1 uncultured Anaerolineales bacterium
GGGCCAGCAGTGTCCGCAAGGTGTGCGTGATCAGCGAGTTGGCGCTGAAGAGCTCTTCGCCTGCTTCCGTGTGACAATGCGTGTCCGGAAACAGATCGGACACGGCCCGGTCCCGCTCCAGGCGCAGGAAGGCCACGATGCGAGGGGTAGCCTCACCCCGCCCGATGGCCTTGACCCAGCGCAGGTAGGCTGCGTCCCTCAGCTTGACCTGGGGGTTATGCTGGTCAATGTCCAGGAAGCGGAAGCCTGTCGGAGGCAACTTCAGGATCGTGCAATCCGAGAAGGTGCCGTCGCCCCAATGGATGCGGTCTTGGGTTTTCTCGATGGACTGAAAGCGCACGGCTGAGTGGGTCATAACTTGCTCACGTATCAGAAAAGCTGGTGCTCTTTCCCGAGGTGGGTTCGGACTGGTACGCCGTCATCAGATGGGACACGGGTGGATGGGATGGAACGAAGGCTTGTAGTAGCGACATCAATCGCTCTACGGTCGGAAGGAGCTACTGAAGTGGCTACTACGAACCTATCATTGACTCCTCCGAAAAGCCCCAAAGATCGTCAGCGGATTGAGCTGATTCTGTTTCATATTCATCCGCTCCATCTGCTTAATCCGCTGATGGCTCTTGGCCTTTTTCAGCAGAGTCATCAGTCCATTGTTGACAGGAGTGCCGGAGTCCCCAACTTGTTGGGGGCGCGGCGCAGCGGTCCGAACAAGTCCGCTGCGATCCTCATGACTTCGTATCTCTGGGGGCTCTCACTTCAACCCCGTCGTCGCAATGCCCTCGACGATGAACCGCTGGGCGGCGATGTACAGTATCAGCAAAGGCAAGATGGAGATGACCGAGCCGGTCAGGAGCAGATGCCATTGGGATTCGTAAGCTCCCTTGAAGGCCATCAGCCCCAGGGGGAGGGTCCGCAGGCGGCTTTGGGAGATGTAGAACACCGGACGCAACAGGGCGTTCCAGTTGTTGATGAAGGCCAGGACGAACAGGGTCACCAGCGCTGACCCAGCCAGCGGTATGAACACGCTGTAGTAGATGCGAAAAGCCGAAGCGCCGTCTATCGCCGCCGCGTCCTCCAGGTCCCGAGGAATGTTGGCGAAGAACTCACGCAGCATGAAGGTCCCATAGGCCCCCGTCAGGAAGGAGGGGACGATAAGCGGCAGGTAGGTGTTGATCCAGTCCAGCTTGATCATCAGAAGAAACTCGGGGATGATGCTCACCTCGATGGGCACCATGGAGGTGGCCAGGAGAGCACCGAAGAGGAAGTTCTTGCCCCGAAACTGCATGCGGGCGAAGGCGAAGCCGGCTAGTGAGCAGGTGATCACTTGGCCGAGAGCGGCCATGAAGGACACGAAAATGCTGTTGAAGGTGTACCGTGTGAAGTTGTGCTTGGTGAACACGGTGACGTAGTTGTCCCACATGCCCGGCTTGAAGAGCTTATCCGGCATCCAGGTGGGCGGGATGGCAAAGATAGCCCTGGAGGACTTGAAGGTCGTCAGGAGCATCCACAGGAAAGGGAAGATAGTGATCAAGGCGAAGAACAGGAGGAGCGTATACATCAACGTCCTGTTGATCACAATGCCGAAGCGCTTGGATCGCACTGTCATCTCGCTACTCCTCTATACCTGGTAGTGAACCCAGCGGTTCTTGAACAGGAAATTCACCAACGTCGCAAGGCCCACGAGCAGCACCAGCATGCAGGCCAATCCTGAGGCGAACCCCATGCGCTGAAACACAAAGGCGTTCTGGTACACGTAGTAGGCCAGCGTGGCCGAAGCGTAGAGCGGCTTCCCTTGCGTCATGGCGTAGGTCACCTCGAAGGTCCTGAAAGCCTGGATGACGGAGTTGACAACGATGAAGAAGGTCACCGGTGACAGCAGAGGCAGGGTGATGCGCAGGAAGGACTGCCGCCCGGTGGCGCCGTCCACGCGCGCCGCTTCGTACAGACTCCTGGGGATGGCCTGCAGCCCGGCCAGGAAGACGAGCATCTGGAAGCCCGCCGTCTTCCAGACGGAGACGACGATCAGAACCAGCAGAGAGTAGGGCCTTTCGGCCAGCCAGGCGACGGGATCGGTGATGTGGAAGATGGTCTTCAGGAAGTGATTCAGGATGCCAAACCGAGTGGCAAAGATCCAGTTCCACACCATAGCCACGGCCACCATGGATGTGATGTAGGGCATGAAGAAGAGCCCGCGGAAGAAGGAAATCGCCGGCAGTCTCTGGTGTATCAAGAGCGCCAGGATCAAAGCGCCGATCACCACGCCGGGCACGTAGAGGCCGACGAAGACAAAGGTGTTTCTGACGACGAGCCAGAATGGGTCGGAGTTGAACATCTCCTGATAGTTGCCCGGCCCCAGCCAGTAGGGCGGCGCGGGCATCTGCCAACGCCGGAAGCTGTTCACGACAACGGAAACGATAGGATAATAGCGGAAGAGGACCAGCCCGATGACCGTGGGCAGGATGAAGAGGTAGGGCGTGGTCTTGCGGTAGCGCATGGCAGCCTCCATGCAGATAGACAGTAGGGGCGACGCAAGTGGTCGCCCCTACTGTCAATTCTCTGTTCGTCTATCTGTTCTAGGGCTCGGGATAGAAGCGAGTCAGTACCTCGTTGGCGGTCTTGGTGGTTTCTTCGATAGCAGTTGCCATATCCACCTCGCCGTTGTAGGCCTCATCCAGCCAGGCGTTCAGCCCGGCCCCACCGGTGTAGCCGCGCCACTCGCCCCAGCCAGGGGTGAAGGAGTTGGGCCCCAGGTTATCGCCCCACTCCAGCAGGAACCCCTTGTTGGCAGGCTGCTGGTCCTTCTCCAGAAACTCCTCCGACAAGGCGGTGGACTTCAGGATAGGCACCTTCCCGCCTTTGTAGGACGACGCTGGCCGGCCAGGTCCGGTCAGATACTTGATATAGTTCCACACCTCGTCCGCATGCTGCGTGTTGGGGGACATAGCGATGCTGTCGGGCCAGCCGTAGGCCTGATCCTTCTCCCAGTGCGGGCCTCGTGGAATGGGAGCGATGCCCCACTGGAAAGTATCGCCAGCGACGTCACGGCAGTTCTTGATGTTCCAGGAGCCATCCACCCACATGGCCGCCATCCCCTGGGGGAAGATATCCTGCTGGCGGATGCCCTCCATCTCCTTCGGCATGGGTGCTACCTCATGCTCGTGGATCAGGCTGTACAGGAAGTCCAGGGTCTCGATGGCATTGTCGTCTGGCTCGAAGCGCGTCTTGGCGGCGTTCAGAAAGCGACCGTTGTTCTGGTAGACCCACGATTCTGTCTGGGCGTAGCGACCATAGAACCAGAAACCATACTGGTCAATCGTGCCGTCGCTGTCCTTATCCAAGGTCAGCTTCTTGGCCGCATCCAGGAAGTCGTCCCAGGTCCAGCCTTCCTTGGGGTAGTCCACCCCCGCCGCGTCGAAGGCGTCCTTGTTGTAGTAGAGCACCGTGCACACCCAGGCAAAGGGCATAGCCTTCATGCTGCTTGTTTGCTTGTCGGGGTAGCGCACGGCACTGAAGACGCCGCTGTAATAGTCGTCCGGGCTGATGTCCCTCTCAATGTAGTACTCGATGCTTCCCAGAAGATTCTTGGAGGCATACTCGTCCACGTAGCCCGAGCTCATGTTGAAGACGTCGGGCATCTCCCCGGCGGTGGCCAGGGCGCTCATCTTGGGCCAGTACTCCTTGGGCACCAAGGCCTCGAACTCGATGGTGACGTGGGGGTTCATGCTGGTGTACTCGTCAATGATGCTGAGCTCGAGCTCCTCCAGATCAGGGTCCCACATGAAGTACTTGAGAGTGACCTTCTTCGGCACCTCGACGATCACGGTCTCGACCACCGGCTTCTCGACGATCACTTGCTTCTCCACCTCGACGGTGACCAGAACCTCTTTCTCGATCACCACGGGGGTGGGCTGGGCGCAGGCAGCGAGAAGCAGTACAACCACAATGACCAAAACAGATAACCGTTTCACTTTGCCCTCCTACTAGAAATGGGTGTCTGGGGCGAGAGAGGTTCTCGCCGAGCGGGCTTACCAGAGGCGTCTTGTGGGGCGGCGGCATCCCTCCTTTCGGCGTTCCCTCCGGGCTCAGGTGTGAAGAACAGCGAGCCTCGCGGTGTCCCCTTCATGTCGGTGGGGACTTGGGGTGAATGACGACAGTGTCATTATAGTAGGATTTCCGTTTTTTGTCAAGTGTGCATCGAGGTGAAAGCAATTCTAAATATGACCCAGTTTGCAGGGTCGTTCCCCGCATAACCGCACAAAACAGGGGCGAAGTGGGAGGAACCATGCCAGAACAAGCCTAGATTCGATATGCCGTCCCGCAAAAGCCCATAGTCTCGCGCCATTGCCTTGACGATGTTCATAGTAAGCCACGGAGCGTGGCGGAGTGGCGTTCTGACGGCACTCCACTCCGTTTCGTGCCTGACTACGAGCCATCAACACGTTGCAGGGAGACCACCCAAAAATCGCCATATTGAGAATTGCATCGAGGTGAATTGAACTGGGCGCGAAACTGCATCTTGAGATGACCCGTACTCACCTGGCGAATCCGGCAGGCTGGGCAGTAGAAGGTGCCAACCCTGCCACGGCGACCAGTTTGCAGATTCACCATAGGCGTGATATACTGCTATGCGTCATGATGATGGGATAGCGAGGTGGTTGCAGAGACGCCTTGGCGATCCCTGAGTTGGCTCCTGAATGCACAGGACACGTCAACCTTGCTCTACGTCGCCGCCACTTCCTGGATAAACAGGAGGTGGCGTCTTGTTTTCAGGGCATGGCTGCAGAGTGGCTATCGCCTGTGTCCTCCTCCAGTCTGGACCGGCTTTTGGACCAACACAGAATGGTGAGATCACCCGCTGCCCCGCCCCTCGAACAGACGCTGGATCGCGAAGTTGTAGGAAGTAAGGAGGTCTTCTACCGTGAAGCGACATCACCACATCGCCGCCCGGGCCTTCGCCGTCGTGCTTGTCTTGGTCGCGTTCCCTTTGGTTACCGGCGCGGGGCCAGTCCCCCAGCCTCCGCTACCGAGGGAGGTGAGAACCGTGTCCTCCCAGGGGGCGTGGACCGGAACCGATTTCGCACCAGGCCGCATCCTGGTGCGCTTGGAGGAGGGCGTGAAAGCAGACGCCGCTCGTGGTCTTCTGGACCAGCACGGGCTGACAGCGATCGGCCAGATCGAGCAGATCGGAGTCCGCATTCTGGCCGTGCCCGAGGGGCAGGAGTTGGACTTGGTCGAGCGGTTGCGGGCCGATCCGCGGGTGGTCTACGCAGAGCCGGACTACATCTACCGGGCCTTCACTACCCCCAACGACACTTACTACGCTCAGTACCAGTGGAACATGCGGCAGATCAATGCCGAGAGCGCCTGGGACATCACCACCGGCTCGTCCGACATCACCATCGCCATCGTTGACAGCGGCGTGGACCTCACGCATCCCGACCTGGCCGCCAAGATCGTCGCTGGCTACGATTTCGTCAGCGACGACAGTGTCCCTTCAGACAGCAACGG
>CBDURC010000208.1:0-5469 GCA_965369635.1 uncultured Anaerolineales bacterium
ATGAGGTGAAGGCGTGAGCTTCAACTTTGCCTTTGACATCACGGCCAATGATCCTCACAGCGCGGCCCGCTGCGGTTGGTTCCACACGCCTCACGGCATCATTCCCACGCCTGTCTTCGCCCCTGTGGGCACGCAGGCCACGGTTAAAACGCTAGCGCCTCACGAACTGGAGACACTGGGAGCCGACCTCATCCTCGCCAACGCCTATCACCTCTACCTGCGCCCGGGCGCGGAGCGCATCGCCAGGCTGGGCGGGCTGCACTGCTTCATGGGCTGGGAGCACCCCATCCTCACCGACTCCGGCGGCTTCCAGGTCTTCAGCCTGGCCCACATGCGCCACGTGGACGACGACGGCGTCACCTTCCGCTCGCACATTGACGGCTCGGAGCAGCGCTTCACGCCGGAACTGGTCATCGAGACTCAGGAGAATCTGGGAGCGGACATCATCATGTGCCTGGACGAATGCGCCGTACCGTTGGATCGCGACTATCTGGGTCAAGCGCTTCGCCGCACGCACCTTTGGGCTGAACGCTGTCGTACGGCGCAGCAGCGGGACGATCAGGCCCTCTTCGGTATCCTGCAAGGCGGTGTCTTCCCCGACCTGCGGCAGGAGAGCGCCCGCTTCCTCAGCGCTCTCGACTTCCCTGGTTACGCCATCGGCGGTCTGAGCGTGGGCGAGACCAAGGAGCAGATGTACACCACGCTGGAAGCCACGACGCCGGAACTGCCGGCCGATCGCCCTCGCTACCTGATGGGCGTGGGCACGCCGGAGGACATTCTGGAGAGCGTCGCCCGCGGCGTGGACATCTTCGATTGTGTGCTGCCCACGCGGGTGGCTCGCAACGGCGCCCTGCTGACGAGCGAAGGCCGCATGAACATCCGCAACGCCCGGCACGCCGATGATCCCTCACCCATCGAACCCGACTGCACCTGCTACACCTGCCAGCATTTCTCCCGCGCTTACCTTCGCCACCTCTTCAAGGCCCAGGAGATCCTGGGCCTGCGGCTGGCCACGCTGCACAACCTGCACTTCATGCTGCGGTTCATGGAGCAAGTCCGGGCGACCATTGCTGATGGCAGGTTTGTGCAGTTCAAGGAAGGATTCCTTGCCGGCTATCGGGTGCCTGACCAGCGCGCCCGTTTCGCCCGCGACACGACGCAGCGGGCAGAGCGCGGGGAACGGTGAGCCTCCCGATGAGCCAGGACTGAACCCTACCGCCGCGAGCGGGGCGCAGCGTCAATCCTCACTCAGCCTTCCAATCACAGGGACCCTCTCCAGCAAATCCGCGCCGTGAGGTGCTTGGTCAAGATCGTCGGTCAAGTCCGCTCCAGCATCGTGCAGAACTTGATGCCGGCCCTTCTGCCACAGGAAGCTGCGGGATACGTCGTACACCTTGCCCTGGTAGGCTATGAAAGCGGGTGCTCCGTCCTTACCATTGTATCGGGCAAGTTCCTCTTTCGTGAACTTTTGCATCTCCAAGAACCTTGAAGGGGCGACTGGTAAGAATTGGGTCGGAGTTGCGTTCCGGCCCCGTCCCATATACCTTTGCCTCTACCCATCGAGTAAAAGCATCGGGGAGACCCTGAATGGCACAAGCCTCCCCTTTGCCGAATTGGACTTACCTCAGGAACTTGGACACGAAGGGAGAGGTCTCGCCGCGCCGCATGAAGTGGCCAGAAGGGCCCTCGCCCAGGAACTCGGAGAACCACGATTCGTGCTCTATCTCCTCGTTGAGGATCGCCAGGGCCAAATCGTAGGTTCGATGATCCTTGCCAGCGGTCATGTTGCAGACCTGGGTATATCCCCGCACGGCGCATCTCTCGGCTTCCACCAGCACCGTCAACATTGCCTTGACGTCTGTCGGGTCCTCAGGCAGGTATGCTGGCGGGCAAGCGGACATGTCATGGAACTCTTTCATGTCCTGAGGCAATTCCCCGCCCAGCTCGTAGATGCGGGGAACGAGGGCCTCGAAGTGGTTGCGATCCTCAATGCGAGCGACCTCAGCGATCTCCTTGATCCCTTCTCCTTCCAGGCCAATCAGATTGACCCGCAGGATCGTGTAGTAGTAATAGGTGGTGAGCTCAGCGGCAGCATTCTTAACCAGCAGTTCCAACAGTTGGTCAACATCGATCCCCGCCCTCTCCACCATCTCTCGTGTTACCCTAGCCATGATCTTTTCTCCTTTTGTGTGTTTCTGTTTTCTGGAATGACTATCTTGCTTGGGATTCAACGCTCTTGGATTCCTTGTGATCTTGCATCGGCATCACCTCCTCATTCTTGGAACCCCTCTTGGGGAGGCCATTCCTTGGCCCCCGTGTCAGTAGTCTCTTTCTTCGACTGCGAGCCCGTAGAGATCATGAATCATCGCCATCACCAGTTGCTCATGTTCGAAGGTCTTCTGGAAAACATCCAGGGGCGACTGGAATTCTGCCGGCGGTTGGTCAATGGCCTGGAGACCTTTTCCCCTAATGGCCCAAAGAAAGAGCGCTCAAACGCCAAGCTACTCTCTCTCCTGACATTGGGGACAGATGCCGAAGAAATCTAGCCGGTGACTCTTGATGCGGTAGCCCGTCTTTCGGGCCACCTCCTGGGGTAGCCCGCTCAGGGTGGCAATCTCTGGATCCACGATGTTTCTACATTCAATGCAGATCAGATGCGGGTGAGGATACGGCTTGTTGCCGTCATAGCGATTGCTGTCGTCGCTGAAACCGAGCTCCAATACCTCTCCCATCTGCTTGAGTAACGTCACCGTCTTGTAGATGGTGGCCAGGCTGGTCATGGGAAAGTCCACCTTCACGCTCTCATGAATCTGCTCCACGCTAGGGTGTCCCTCGCCCGCAGCCAGAATCCTGAGCACGGCCATCCGTTGCGGGGTGAGACGGTGACCCCGTTCTCTCAATGTGACAACCAGTTCGTCCAGTCGAGCCTGAGGATCGGCCACAGGACTTTCTCCTCGCAGCGCATATTCTTCACTGATCGTAGCTCATTAACGGGAAAGCGTGTCTTCATTCCTTACTACTAGTAGTTCTCTATTGATAATTATACCACCATAAGCATTTCTTGTCAAATCGTAAGTGAGCGATGATGAAGTGGAGGAACACGTCCACATCGTCATGGCTTTCGCTGTGCGCACCCCAGTGTGCGTGCCAGCGGAAGGTATGGTATAATAAGATGGTATAAGAAGGCTGAGGCGTTTTCCAGCCACGCTCGCCACGCCACCGCTGGATGTGACCACTCGGTGGGAGCAGGTAACATATTGCGAGGGAAGTGAACCACGCAGATCATGTACTTTGAAGAGGGCTGGCTTTTCGCCAGCGACGTGCCCGGCCTGGGCTGCACCGTCGAGCTGTGAAAAGCGAAGGTGCAACGCACTTGAGAGGTGCGTTGCACCTGACAGAGATACAGGAGGTTGGAATGAAAATCGCGATCACCGGCAAAGGGGGCGTGGGCAAAACGACGTTGTCCAGCCTCTTGGCTCAACTCTACGCCCAGCGAGGGCGGCAGGTGCTGGCCATCGACGCCGATCCAGCAGGCAACCTGGCGACAGCGCTGGGCTTTCCCCCGGATCTGGAGGAGAGCATCGTGCCTATCGCCGAGATGGAGGATCTGATCTACGAGCGCACCGGCGCGAAGCCAGGGCAAGGCGGAGGCTGGTTCCGGCTCAACCCGCGAGTGGATGACATCCCCGAGCGCTTTAGCGCCGAACATCGCGGCGTGCGACTGCTGCAACTGGGCACGGTCAAAAAGGGCGGCGGTGGCTGCATGTGTCCCGAGAGCACACTCCTGCGGGCACTGGTCACCAACCTCCTGCTGGGCCGGCGGGACGTCGTCATTCTGGACATGGAAGCAGGGATCGAGCACTTGGGCCGCGGCACAGCTCACGCGGTGGATGCTCTCGTCATCGTCGTCGAGCCGGGAAAGCGCAGCCTGGACACTGCCCGCATGATCCGTGATCTAGCCCGTGAGATCAACGTGCCCCGGCTGTACCTGGTAGGCAACAAGGTGCGCAAGGACAGCGACCGCCAGTTCATCGAAGCGCACAGCCCCGACTTGCCTGTCCTCGGCTTTCTCTCCCAGTCGCCGGAGGCCATCGAAGCTGACCTGCGCGGGGAGGCCGCCTTCGACCTCGCCCCAGTGCTGGTCGAGGAAACAAGAGGCATCCTGGCAAAGCTGGAACAGGCGGTGCTGTAAGCATGTGGCTCAGCCCCTTCTTCACCAACGCTCTGTTGCAGGACATCGTTGCCCTGCTCATCAGCTTCGTCATCATCGCCACCTGGCTGTTCCTGAATGACGTCATCGCCCAGCGACGCTGGCTGCCGCAGGTCCTAACTCGCAAGCTTGTTCACATCGGCACCGGCCCCCTCTTCCTGATCGCCTGGAACTTCTTCAGCGACGCGTGGCATGCCCGCTGGCTGGCGGCGCTGGTGCCGGCGGCAGTGCTCGTCCAGTTCCTGCTCGTCGTTTCCGGCCGCGTGGTGCGCCAGGATCTGGTGACCTCTATGACCCGCACGGGCGACCCGAGGGAGTTGCTGCGGGGCCCCTTCGCTTACGGATTGGTCTTCATCATCTGCACGTTGGTCTTCTGGAAGCACTCTGCCGTGGGCGTCGTCTGCCTGATGTTGCTCTGCGGGGGTGATGGCCTGGCGGATGTTTTCGGACGACGGTTCGGGCGGCGCCGGCTGCCGTTCCAGCCCCACAAGACCTGGGCTGGCAGTGCGGCTTTCTTCCTTGCTGGCTTCGCCTTCTCCCTGATCTACCTGGCCCTGTTCAATGCCTGGGGACACTTCCAGCTTGACCTGGTCCGCACGCTGGGGCCACTGGCGCTTCTGTGTTTGGCAGGAACGCTGGTCGAAGGCTACTCGGCCACCGATGTGGACAACATCACTGTGCCTGCTGCTGTGGCTGCACTCGCCTGGCTGCTCATTCACGTGCTCGGCTGGTGGCCAGCACCCTTCTGGTAGCGGCCGCGTGGGGTCACGGGAGATTTGACACATTGTCAGACTCGTGGTATCATAGACTCTGAAGGACACGGCAGTTCGTCCGAGGTGATTGCCTACACAGAGTTGCCGCCGGAGCATAGATGTCGGGGCCGGCGGCCTTCTCTTTTGCCATGGTATCCTCGACGACAGGGCAAAGCGTGTCCAGAGAAACACCTTTTTCAGTAAGGAGGACAGAACCGATGGAACAGAGCACGGGGATTGTGAAATGGTTCAGCCGGGTGAGGGGATACGGCTTCATCCAGCCCGACGATGGGTCTGAGGACGTCTTCGTCCACTTCTCGGTGATTGAGGGAGATGGCTATCGCAATCTCTACGAGAACGAGCGGGTCCGCTTCCAGGTAGAGGACACACCCAAAGGCCCCCAGGCCGTAGCGGTGTCAAGGATCGAGGAGACCGAGGAAGAGCTAGAAGCCACCTCGCCAGCAGATGCGGTGCCTGCCGAGGCCGAGGAAGAGGAAGAGCTAGAAG
>CBDURC010000209.1:0-5372 GCA_965369635.1 uncultured Anaerolineales bacterium
CAGGTGAAGTTATACCACAATCCCCCCAAAATCTCCGAAAACTGAATAGCCCTAGGGGACGAGTTGTGCCTATGATGTCTTGTGGTATAATGTCCCTTAACTTGGAGTCTTGGGAAGGGCAGTCTGGCGGTGGTGCAGAGAGAACGAGGGCGCGATAGTCATTCAGTGTTGGGGCTGCGGGTATGGCTGGCCGGGCAGCCGTTTCGGCTGGCGCCCGCGTGGGCCACGCTGGCGGGGGCGCTCGCTTCGGGCGGGCTGCGCTGGCAGAGGAAGGACGGCCTGCTGCTCTTGTTGGCCATCATCTTGGCCGATGGACTGTGGGGGCAACTATGGACCTTGCTGGTGCGGCGGCCTGGTCTCGCTTCGGAAGGGCACGCGGCGCCCACAGCGCGTTTGCTACCGTTGCCCTATGTCGTGCCCAAGTCGCCCGTATCACGCCTTTGGCGCTGGCTGGCGGGCGATGCCGGGCAGCGGAAGGAGACGCAGCCGACAGCGGCCTGGCGGGCTTTGCTGATGAACCTGCTGTTCACGGTGGGCCTGGCAGTGCTGCTGGGGCCAGCAGCAGTGGTGACGACAGCGCTCGCGCTGTTGGTGGCGTCTCTGGCTCGTGTCCTCCTGCCACGTCGTTGGGGCGGCGCGCTGGCCCAGTCCCTCTTCGAGATCGGCCTGGCTTGGCTCCTGGGCCATCTGCTCTTCGCCGGGTTTGCCTGGCCGGTGCTGCCGCTGGTGGTGGCCGCGGGCTATGTGCTGCTGCAAGCGAGCTCGCTGGCGCTGCAGGGCCGCCGCGGGCTCTGGCTGGTGAACCTGGCTCAGTTCATCCCTCTGGCTTGCTCGGTTGCTGCCAAGCAGCCGCTGGCGGCGGGTGCGTTGGTAATCACGCTGCTGGCGCCGCTGGCCTGGCAGCCGTGGGTGGGCCGGGGGGATGATGGAGGACTTGATGCCCACGAGTACCGGCAGCGGGCGCAGATCTGGTGGTGGGCGGGGATGCTGGTGGCAGCCTGGGCGGTGGGCTAGCAGGGGAGCAGGGGGGCAAGGGAGTATGGGAGTAGGGGAGTAAGGGAGTAGGGGAGCAGGGGAGTAGGAAGCAAGATGCAACAAGCAAGGTACAGGAGGGAATAGGGAATGGCTACGGTAGACGTGGTTCTTCACAATGGCGTGGTGGTTACCATGAACGCCGCATTCGACGTCTGGGAGAAAGGGGCAGTGGCCGTGCGGGGACGTGAGATCGTGGCCGTGGGACCGGCAGACGAGATCACGGCGGCCTACGAGGCCGATGAGACACTGGATTGCGCAGGGCGCGTGGTGATCCCGGGCCTTATCAACGCGCACACCCACGTGCCCATGAGCCTGCTGCGCGGCATGGCCGACGACCTGCGGCTGGACGTCTGGCTGCTGGGCTACATGCTGCCGGTGGAGCGGGAGTTCGTGGGGCCGGAGTTCTGCCGCTGGGGCACGCTCCTTTCGTGCGTGGAGATGATTCGCTCTGGCACCACCTGCTTCTGCGACATGTACTACTTCGAAGACGAGGTCGCCCAGGCCACGGCGGAGGCAGGATTGCGGGCCATTTTGGGGGAGACGATCCTCAAGTTCCCTTCGCCCGATGCGGCCAGCTACGATGAGAGCCTGGCCTACAGCCGCGACTTCGTCGAGCGCTGGCGCGGGCATGGCCTGATCGTGCCAGCGGTGGCGCCCCATGCACCCTACACCAGCACGGTGGAAATCCTGCAGCAGTCGGTGGCGCTGGCTCGGCGCTACGATGTGCCGCTGCTCACCCATTTCTCCGAAACCGCTGACCAAGTAGAGGATAGCCGGCGGCTGCACGGCCAAACGCCGGTGGAGTACGTGAATGGGCTTGGGCTACTGGAGGCAAAGGTGATCGCTGCCCATTGCGTGCACGTCACCGAGGCGGAAATGCGCTTGCTGGCCCGCAAGCGCGTAGGGGTGTCGCACAATCCCACCAGCAACCTGAAGCTGGCTTCGGGGGTGGCTCCCGTGCTGAGACTGCGCCAGGCAGGCGTGGCGGTGGGCATCGGTACCGACGGGCCGGGCAGCAACAACGATCAGGACATGTTCGAGGAGATGCGGTTGGCGGCGCTGCTGCCCAAGGGGGTTTCCTACGATCCGATGGCTCTGCCGGCGCGGGAAGCGTTTGCCATGGCCACTATCGAGGGGGCGCGGGCGCTGAAGCTGGATCGCCTCATCGGCTCGCTGGAGCCGGGCAAGCGGGCTGACATCGCCGTATTGGACTTGCAGGGGCCGCATCTGACGCCCCGCTTCACTCTGGGGCCGGACAGCATCTACTCGCAGTTGGTCTACGCTGCCAAGGGGAGCGACGTGCGCCACGTGCTCGTCGATGGCCGCCTGCTGATGCGGGAGCGGGAACTGCTCACCGTGGACGAGGCGGAGGTGCTGGCGGAGGCGCGGCGCATCGGCGGGCGTATCAACGATTTCGTCTACCACCGCGAGCAGAACTTGATGGACAAGCTGGTGGCGCTGGGCGGGTTGGAGCGGGAGGAAACCTACGAGATACAGGTGAAGGTGGGCATCGCCGACCTTGCGGCTGTCGAGCAACGGTTGGGCGAATTGGACGTCGAGTTGGTCAAGCGCAGCACGCGCCAGCAGTTCGACACCTACTTCCTGTTCGATGATCCGCAGAAGGGCTACGTGCGCTATCGCGAGGACAATGTTCTGGTGGAACGATCCGATGGGGTAGGGCGGCTGGGTCCGGCGCTCGATGTGGCGCCCGAGTACGGCCTGACGCTGATCGGGCCGACCCGGGAGCGGGAGTACGAGAACTCGGTGATCCTGTCCCGCTCGCGCTTCACCTCGCCAGCGGCGCACTCGCTGCGCTTCTATCGGGAATACTTCCAGCCGGATCGGATCCAGGAAGTCGTCAAGTGGCGCACCCGCTACCGCATCCTGTACCAGGATGAGCGATTCGCGATCAACTTGGACAAGCTGACCCGCCCAGCGGGGGGCACGTTCCTGGAGATCAAGAGCCGCACCTGGTCGCAGGCCGATGCGGTGAAGAAAGCGGGGTTGATCAGCGAGTTGCTGGAGCTCCTGGGAGTGGAGCGAGGGGAGGTCATCAGGGGCGAATACGTGACCTTTGGGTAGGAGGGGGCTGGCATTGGTCCTTCGTGCTTCGTTGGCTTCCACATATATGAACGAAATGCGAGAGGGCAAGGGCGGCCGCAAGGCCGCCCTTGGCATACTAATCCAGATACCTGCCTAGCAGCAGGCCGAGTCTCTCCTTCACCTCCGGGGCGATGAGATCGGGCCGGGTGATGATGGCATACTGCAAGGCGTTGGCGTAGGGCGACGGCGGGGCGTCGCTCAGTGCCCCCACGGCGTTTTGTACTGCCTGTTTTGCTACCTCGGCATTGCGCAGCAATGTCTCAATGATGCCCTCGACCGTCACCGGTTCTTCCGTTTCGTGCCAGACATCGTAGTCGGTAACATGGGCCATGGTTGCATAGCTCATCTCCGCCTCCCGGGCCAGGAACGCTTCGGGAATGGCTGTCATGCCGATGATGTCCAGCCCCCACTGCCGGAAGATGCGGCTTTCCCCCTTGGTGCTGAAGCGCGGCCCCTCGATGACGACGAAGGTGCCGCCTTTGTGCACAGGGGTGGACGTGGCCTGCACTGCCTGATACAGGACGTCGCTCAAGAAGGAACAGTATGGATCGGCTACGGAGATGTGCACCACGATGCCGCCCGTGCCGTGGAGCGGATCATCGAAGAAGCTGAGCGAGCGCAATTGCGTGCGGTCGAAGAGTTGATCGGGGATGACGATGTGACCCGGAGCGTATTCCTCTCTCAGGCTGCCGCAAGCGCTGACCGAGATGAGGTACTCCACGCCCAGCATCTTGAAGCCCCAGATATTGGCACGGCTGTTGAGCCGCATGGGGCTGATGAAGTGGCCGAGGCCGTGGCGGGCCAGGAAGGCTACCTGTTGCCCTTCCAGCGTGCCCACGACGTAAGGGCCGGACGGCGAGCCGAAAGGGGTCTGTAGTGTGATCTCTTCATTGTCCTGCAGTGCTTCCATATCGTAGACGCCACTGCCGCCAATGACGCCGATGCGTACGCGATCCATGGGATGTCACTCCTTGTCTCAGGTGGTGGTTAGGTCATGTGGGGTTCGGCGATCATTGTACCGCAAGTGGGGCTGTGTGTCAAAGATGGGCGCGGGCCTTGGAACCTATCCGGAAAACAGGGGGGGCCGGGTTCCTACACCCGGTTTCTGAGACAAGGGGGGACCTGAGACAAGGAGACCAGCGGACAAGGAGAAGGTTCCGCTTGCTCCTTGTCTCCCCGTCACCCCATAGGCGCTAACTTAAGCTCAGAGGCCCGTCCTCGGGCCGCACCCGGGGACGGGTGCTAGAGCCTTAAGTTAGCGCATGTGCCCTGTCACCCCCTCTCCCTCTCCCAAATCCGGGAGAGGGAGAGGGTTTTGGCCAGGAGAGGGCTCACTCCCGAAGGATGAGGGGCAGCCAGCACCGGCTGGCGGGTGTCGGTGTGGGCGTTGGGGTATCGGTAGCAACCGGCGTCGGTGTGTCGGTGGGCGGTACGGTGGGCATGTCACCGAAGTTGATCTCCACCGTCGAGCCCGCCACCACGGCCACCACGACCTGGTTGGGCGTGGTCGAGGAGTAGCCCTCCGGGTCCGTCTCCGTCACCATGTAGGTGCCCGGCTCCAGGTCGGTGAAACCGTAGCTGCCGTCGGCCGTGGTGAGCTGCGTTTCGATGGGCACGCCGCCCACGGTACTGAGGGTGACTTCCACGTCCGCCAATGGCGGCTCGCCCTCGTCCACCATCCCGTCACCATCTTCGTCGTACCAGACCACGCCGGTGATGCTGCCCGTGGTGGGCGTCGCCGTGGGGGTCAAGGTGGGTGTCGGCGTATCAGTAGGCGTCGCCGTGGCCGTTGGCGTAGATGTCGGTGTGGCTGTGGAGGTGGATGTCGGTGTAGATGTTGGTGTGGCTGTGGATGTAGGTGTCGGTGTAGATGTCGGTGTGGATGTGGGCGTCGGCCGCTCTTCGAGCACCAGGTCGCCGAAATCACCGGAGGCACCATAGGTGGTCGCGCCCATCCAGACGAGCTGCCCCTCTTTCTCGCCCCCAGTGTCATCATCGGTCAGGCCGATGTTGAAGCCCAGTACCTTGCCTGCTACGAAGGCACTGGCTTGGAAGTTGCCTCGTGGGATGGCGACTTCGATCACGTAGCCGCCCGTCCGCTGGATCACTTCGGCGCTAATGGGCGAGCTGAGTGACTGCGCGAAGTCAGTGACCTTGCCGTCTACCCTGATCTCGTACTTGTGGTCGTCACTGCCGAAGTCCTGCTGATCGTGCAGACCATCGAAGACCAGTTC